>JBBSAN010000847.1:0-3326 GCA_038252265.1 Chloroflexia bacterium | reverse complement strand
GGTGCCGGGGTAGGGCCGAACTGTTCTCGCACAGATCGAGGCGCACACGAGCGATTATGGACAGGCAAGAAGATCCTTCGCTGCGCTCAGGATGACAGCATTGGGTACAAAACTTGGTATGGCTGACGACACACAGGGAACAAGCAAGGGCGGCGCAGGCGACTATAGAAAGGCAAGAAGATCCTTCGCTGCGCTCAGGATGACAGCCTGGGGACAGGCGACAGAGGATTGTAGCAGGGAAGAGATGGGCTATGGCAAAGTCTGAGTTCGGGGCGTCGTGGTGGGCGCAGCGGTGGATTGCCGTGCTGGAGTCGTTCGGGTGGGCCGACCGGCTGGCGCGGGGGCGCAGCTATGCCCGCTATGGGGCCGTCCGCAAGATCGAGATCCTGCCGGGCGAAGTGCAGGCGCGGGTGCAGGGATCGCTGTCGAGTCCGTACAAAGTGCGGATGGCCGTGCGCCCGCTGAGCAACACCGAGTGGACCGCCGCTATCGCCGCGATGGGCGCGCAGGCCATCTTCGCCGCGCAACTGCTGGCCGGGGAGATGCCCCCGACGATTGAGGAGGCGTTCGCCGCCGCCCGTACGTCGCTCTTTCCCACGGCCCAGGACCTGGCGACCGAGTGCTCCTGCCCCGACCCGGTCAACCCCTGCAAGCACATCGCCGCCGTCTATTACACCCTGGGCACCGAGTTCGACCGCGACCCGTTCCTGATCTTCCGCCTGCGCGGGCGCGATCGGGATGCGATCCTGACCGCCTTGCGCGAACTGCGCGCCGCTGCTGCTACCGCCGAACCGGCTCCCGCCGAGGAGCCGCCGCCCGCCCCGGTCGCCCCCCGCCCGCCCCCACCCTCACCCCTGGCCCCGAGTTCTGGCACCTCCAGGCTCCGTTAGACGACTTCCGCGTGGAGATCGTTGCGCCGCCCCGGCCCGCCGCCCTGCTCCAACGGATCGGCCCGCCCCCGTTCTGGCTGCCGCCCGCGGGGTTCCTCCCGCTGATGAGCGCCGTCTATACCCAGATCACCGAAGCGGCACTGCGGGCGGCCTTCGGCGGCGACGAACCAGAGTAGGCCCACCGTCACACCGGGCCTGCGGCATTCTCCGCTGGTAGGGGCCGACCCGTGTGTCGGCCCTGGGGGGGCGTCCGAACGGTGCGCGCTGGACATTAGGGACAGCCTGGAGATCGCGGACACCCCACCAGGCGCACACGTGGGTGCGCCGCTACGCCAACAGAACCCTCACCCGAGAATACAGCAGTCGCGCCCGCAGCACGAAGCCGAGGCTATACTTTCCGGTGAAAGAGTATTATAGTAGGTAGGGAAGACACCGGGCGGCAGCCAGGCGACCTGGCACCGGGAGCCGCCCCCGTCCTCCTGGCCCACCCCATCCTCACTATCAAAGGACTGTGATCATGCCCACGACCTGTACCCACCTGGACCATATCCACGATGTCACCCCCAGCGCACAGGGGTGCGAAGACTGCCTGAAGACAGGCGATACCTGGGTGCATTTGCGCATCTGCCTGGAATGCGGCCACGTCGGCTGCTGCGACTCGTCGAAGAACAAGCACGCGACCAAGCACTTCCACACCACCAACCATCCAATCATCCAATCCTTCCAGCCCGGCGAAGACTGGCGCTGGTGCTACGTAGACACGATCTACGTGTAAAGGTCGGCCCCGCTCCGTCCCGGCGTGATGCGTGATGCGTGATGCGTAACTTCTTTGGAGGCTTGCGTATTATGGATCACGCATCACCTTTTTGTTCTGTCGATCCGCATTGCACTGGAGAAAGGACCGCCCCGATGCCCACCCGCCGGAGAGTTCTCAGCGTTATTCCGCTGCTCATCGCCCTCATCCTGATGGGAGCAAGCGTGCCCCCGGCTCCGGTGGGTGCGACCCGCCCGCCCGAAGACCGCTACTTCCCCCAAACAAATCATGCGGTCAACGACGAATTCCTGCGTTACTGGAATACGCATGGCGCACTGGCTCAGCAAGGCTACCCGCTGTCGGAGCGCTTTCTGGAAAAGAGCGACCTGGACGGCAAGACCTACCCGGTGCAGTATTTCGAGCGGGCGGTGTTCGAGTATCACTTCGACAGCCCCGACCCCAATTTCGAGGTGCAACTGGCCCAACTGGGTACCTACCGCTATCAGGCCAAGTATGGCACAGCGGGGGCACCCGGCCAGGTGCCCAACAAGACCACCGGGCACAGCAAGCTTTTTGCCGAGACGGGGCATTGGATCGGCGGCGGCTTCTGGGACTACTGGCAAGGGCATGGCGGGCTGGCGCAGCAGGGCTTGCCGATCAGCGACGAGTTCCAGGAAAAGAGCGATCTCGACGGCAAGACCTACACCGTGCAGTATTTCGAGCGGGCCGTCTTTGAGTTTCACCCCGAAAACGTGGGCACCCCGCACACGATTCTGCTGGCACAATTGGGCACCTACCGGCTGAAAGCCAAATACCCGAACGGGCCGCCGCCGCCCAGCACCGGGCTGATCCCCTTCCCCGCCGCCCGCCGAGTGAACAGCCTGAAGATGATCTCGCCGACCGAAGGCTGGGCAGTGGGCGCGGGCATTCTGCACTACACGAATGGGCGCTGGACCCAGGTGACGGTGGCGACCGACGATCAATACCTGGAAGATGTGGCGATGGTGTCCCCGACTGAGGGCTGGGCGGTGGGCCTGGGGCAGATTTTGCACTATACCGGGGGGCAGTGGCGGCCCGATCCCGCCGAGGTGCTGACCCCGCTCTATGCCATTGACATGATCTCGGCTACCGAGGGCTGGGCCGGGGCGGGATCGGAGTCGGGTGGCGGGTTCCTGCATTACACGGGGGGCAAATGGCAGGCGGTCAGCGGGAGCGAGCAGTCGGTCTACGGCCTGGATATGGTGTCGGCCAAGGAGGGCTGGGCGGCGGGTTGGGGCATCTTGCATTACCGCGCCGGGAAGTGGGAGGCCGTACCGGACACTGCCGACGACATCCTCTCGAAGATCACGATGCTGTCAGCCACCGACGGCTGGGCGGTGGGCTACAGTGGCTTCCGGCACTTGCAGAACGGCGTCTGGCAGCATGTGTCCCCGCCCGATGGGGTGACCCTGTTGGACCTCAGCATGGTCTCGGCCACCGACGGCTGGGCGGTCGGCCAGATTGACACGCCCGATGGCTATGGCGGCGGGGTGATCGCCCGTTATCAGGCCGGGCAGTGGACGGTGACGAACCGCTATCCCGGTCTGGAATGGTTGCAGCGGATCAGCATGGTCTCGCCCACCGAGGGCTGGGCCGTGGGGGATCGCGGCGCACTGCTGCATTATACGGCGGGGGCGTGGGGG
>JBBSAN010000846.1:0-3327 GCA_038252265.1 Chloroflexia bacterium | reverse complement strand
ATAGAGACGACGCGTGAGCGGAAGGTGTCCTTTATGAGCGCGCTGCAACAGTTTGAAGATTTTGTGGAACGGATGGTGGAAGGCTCGATCACCCGGCTGTTTCGCAGCCCGATCCAGCCGGTCGAGATCGAGCGGCGACTGGTCCGCGTCATGGAAACCCAGCCGACGATCAGCGCGGGGCGCACCTATGTGCCCAACCGCTACCGGGTGCTCCTCCACCCCGAAGACTACAAAGCCGTCGAGCCGCAGCGCCCGCTCTGGGAGCGCGAGATCACCGAGTTCATCATCGGCATCTGCCAGGAACGCAACTACACCCTGGTCAGCCGCCCGGTGGTGACGATCACCGACAGCACCGAGACCCCCCGGCGCAGTATCCACATCAGCGCCACGTTGCAGGCCACCGCTACCGAGGGGTTGGACGCCCTGGAGCAAGGCCCGATCCAGCCCACGATAGCGATGCCCATCGTGCGACCGGGGGCCGCCCCCGCGCCGGGCCGGTCGGGCGGCAGCGCGACCCCCCCGCCGCTCTGCCTTCAGGTGCTGAACGGCCACATGGCCGGGGCCGAGCTGCGCTTTACCCGCCCGCTGATCACCGTGGGCCGCGAACTGGATAACGACGTGGTGATCGAGGACAGCCGGGTGTCGCGCCACCACGCGCAACTGCTCTACCAGCACGGGCGCTACATCCTGCGCGACCTGGGCAGCACCAACGGCACCTTTGTCAACGCCCAGCCCATCGAGTCGATGATGCTGGCCTCCGGCGACCGCCTCTCGTTGGGCGGCGTGGAGGTGCAGTTTACGCTGACGTGAAACGTGATGCGTGATGCGTGATGCGTGATGCGTGATGCGTGATGCGTGATGCGTGATGCGTAATAACGTTAGAATTACTGATTACTGATTACTCAGCACTCAGCACTCAGCACTCGTTACCAACCACTAACCACCAACCACTAACCACTAACCACCGACCATTGACCATTGACCACTGACCACATGAATCAACTCTCCAACATCCCATTCGATATCTTCATCCTGCTGATCCGGCTGGCCTTTGTCTTTTTGCTCTATTTCTTCCTGTATCAGGTGGTGCGGGTGCTGATGCGCGATCTGCGCCAGGTCAAGCCCGCCCCGGTCGCGCCGAACCCCTACGGGCAGGTCGTGGTGGTCGATCCGGGCAGCAGTGCGCTCGCCCCCGGCACCGCCTTTAACCTGGAGCCGGTCACGACCTTTGGGCGCAAGATGACCAACACCATCACCCTCGACGACAATTTCGTGTCGGGGGAGCACGCCCGCCTGTTCCTGCGCGAGAACGGCTGGTGGGTGGAAGACTGGAACAGCACCAACGGCACCCAACTGAACGGGGCCGAAGTCTCGCGCCCCACCCCTGTGCTCGATGGCGACATCCTCGGCGTCGGCGGCGTGCGGCTGAAGCTGCAAGGTGCGCCGAGGCCCGTATGATCCGCCGGTTACTAGCTGGAACCTATTCCGCACTCCGCACCCCACGCTCCGCATTCCGTGGGCTGGCCCAACTTATGCTGACAGGAATGCTGGTGGTCGGGGCCACAGCGGACCAGGCCCAGACACCGACCGCCGGGCAGGTCGCCGTGCAGATCACCCGCCCGCAGGCCGGGGAGCGCATCGCCAGCGCCCAGGTGCTGGTGACCCTGGCAACGACCGGCGACATCGCCCTCAGTGCGCCAGGAGCCAGCGAATGGCCGGGGCCGGGCCTGTTCCATGTGCTGCTCGATGGGGTGGACGTACTCCAAACCCCGCTGTTGCAATTCAGCATCCAGCCCGTCGCCCCTGGACCGCACACCCTCCGGGTCGAGTTGCAGGACTGGACGGGTACGACCACCCCGGCGGAGGTCGCGTTCACCGTCGCCCCGACCCCACTGACCGGGGGCACCTGGTGGCTGGCCGGAACCGTCGCCGTGCTGGCGGCCCTGCTGCTGGGCAGCCTCTCGCTATTGTGGCTGCGCTGGGTCCGCCCGGTGCAAGCCACCCCGGCAGATGAAGAGGCCAACGAGGAGGCCGCCGTTGCACAAACAGACGAACCCCCCGCTGGTTGACACCAACCCTATGTGATATGTAGCTTTCATGGTATAATTATGTCTAAGATCTAAGGGCGGCCACAGTAGAGCTTATCACGCATCACGCATCACGCATCACGCATCACGCATCACGTTTCACATCGAGGGAACCTATGGAGCCACAAAATCCCGACCTGAACAAACGGCGGCATCTGGAGGCCGACGAGATCCCGGCGGATCAGGGGGCCTATCTCCCCCGCGTGGGACCACCGCCCACGAGCGACGGCCTCCCGGTCGAAGACATGCCGACCCGCCCTATGCAGATTCCGGGGGCCACCCCACCCCGCCCGGTGGCCAACAGCCCCGCGCCGTGGGCCCCCCGCGCCAAACAGGTCGCCAGGCCGCCCCCCAACCAGGGCACGCCCGCCGCGCCATCCCGCCCTGCCGCCCCACCCCCTGCCCCCGGTGCGGCGGACAACGGGTCGGCGACCCCGGCCTCGCCGTACATCCCGGCCCGCCCACGATCCAACCACGACACCCCGCCAGCGCGCCCCGGCTGGGTGCCCCCGGCCCAGATCGAAGCCCTGGAGACGACCCCGGCGCGCCCGCGTGGTGCCGGGGCGGTGCGCCCCGACGCCCCACCGCAGGCTGCCGCCTCGCAGACCCGGCGCGGCGGCGTGCTGGGCTGGATCGTGGGCGTCACGCTGGGATTGATCGTGCTGGCGCTGGCCGGGCTGTTCGCCCTCGGCGGGTGGTACGAAGGCCAGTACAACGGGCGGATCTATCCCGGCGTGCGGGTGCTGGGCACCGACCTGGGCGGGCAAACCCAGGACCAGGCCCGCGAGACGTTGGGGGCGCAGATCGACGCCTTCGTCAAGCAGCCGGTAGTGCTGGCCTGGGCCGACAAAACCTGGCAGCCGACGCCGGAACAACTGGGCCTGACCGTCAACCTCGACCGCACCATTGACCGGGCCTTTGCCGTGGGCCGGGAAGGCGACCTGCCCACCAACTGGCAGCAGCGCCTGGACGCCCGCAACACCGGGGCCACCGTGCCCCTCGTGGTCGGGATGAATCAGGCCGCGCTCCAGGACTACCTCGAAAAAGAAGTGGCCCCGCAGATCAACCAACCACTGGTCGAGGGCGAGGTCTGGCTTCAGGGCGAGCAGATCCACACCACCCCGGCACAGGAGGGGCGCGACCTGCGCGTCTACGATGCCCTGACCGCCGTCACGAACGGGCTGGCCTACCTGACCACCAACCGCATCGACCTGCCCGTGACCGTCAACAAGCCGGTGGT
>JBBSAN010000845.1:0-3327 GCA_038252265.1 Chloroflexia bacterium | reverse complement strand
CTAAAAAGGGGGACCGCCAACCGCACCGCATCCGCTAATGGTTGACGCCTCCGATCGACGCTGAGCACTTGGACGCCCAACTCGCGGACATTTGTACGCTCTACCGGGACGCCCCGGCCTTAGCGGCGGCGGGGGAACGGGTGCTCTCGACCGACGAAATGACCGGCGTGCAAGCCCTGGAGCGCAAGCATCCGGGCGTGCCGCCGCAACCAGGCCATGTCGAGCGGCGCGAGTTCGCGTATATCCGCCACGGGACCCTGGCGGCGATCCTGCGCCGGGATGTGGTCAGTGGGCAGGTGATCGGGCCGACGATCGGGCCGACGCGCAAGGAGGAAGATTTCGTCGGGCATATCGCGGGCCTGGTGAGCAGCGATCCCCGGGTGACCCGGTGGCACTTCGCGGTGGACAACTTGAATATCCACTGCTCGGAGAGCCTGGTACGCGATGTGGCCGCCGTGTCGGGAGTGACGGCCGATCTAGGGGTGAAGGGGGAAGAGGGCATCCTGGCGACAATGGCGCGCCGGGCCGCCTTCTTGAGCGAGGCGACGCATAAAATCGTGTTCCATTACACGCCGAAGCATCGTTCGTGGCTCAACCAGATTGAGATCTGGCTGGGGATCGTGGTGCGCAAGCTGTTGCGGCGGGGCAACTTCACCGCGCTGGCCGATTTGGAGACGCAGATCCGCGCCTTTATTCATGCTCTTCGCTCCTTTTGGGAGCGGAATCCAGAATTGAAGACGCTCGTGAGGGATCACCTTTGTCAGCCAGGCGTCAAGCGGGTCCGTTGTCCCGCCCGAGTGGCGCCAGGAGCCCGGGTAGGGAGCCGCATATCTTCCCGGCGTGATCTGTCAGATCCCCATTTAGTGTCTGAGAACCCCTCGTCACTAGATGTAGTGGCAAGGCAATTCTGAAAACCGCCTGAAAAGGACCGAAAGGCATGTTTATTGACTACTACAATCGGACGATGGCCCCGCCATTCGCCTGGACCTATCGGGGCAAGGCTCTGGTGGCCTGAACACTGGGTCTATTTAGGCCCGGATGTACTAGTGGGTCACGCCGCAAATAGCTTGCCATTCAGCCAGGGTACAGGTAGGCAGAATTACGCACACAATCAATGGCTACTCAATTGCGGCGTGACCCACTAGGATCCTAGCAACAGGCCGAACCCTCACCAGCTGCGCCACCGCCGGTCGTGGGGATCGCCGATCCTACAACCCTCCCCTGCGCCATCCTGCTGATCCCTCACGCCGTTCTTCGGGCGCATTCTGCAAGGTCTTGCCAACTTATCCCCTATCCTGGTCCGCGTCGAGGCCGCGCAGGCCGTGGGATCGCGGCCCACGACGTTGCCCGAGTCCCCCCTCGGTGAGTTACGCGGCCCCCGACACCCCGGTCACCTGGTTCCAAGTGCAGAAACGTCGCCCCCGCCCGCCGCGCGGCAAGGGTCCACCGATAACTAGCCGATAGCCCTCGGGTATAAACAAGTAGCGGGGGTTGGAGGTGCGTCGCCGGCGGGTTGGGGCCTCCGGGCCGTCGACACGGCCTGCCTGCGGCAACGGCTTCTACGTGCCACACCACGCGCACCGCGTGCCCTGTTCCGCTTTCGACAGAGAGGAGGCGATTATCCTACAACGTGCAGGTGATCTACCATGTGGGTACCCTGATCGGATGCCCGCCGACGCGGCTCTACCAGTGGCGTCCCGCGTGATCAGCAACGGCCTAATCAGGCCTCGGAAAGGAATGAGCGACCGATGAATTCTCCAAAATACCGCCCGCTGCGCTGGCTCGCCGCTGCCCTGTTGGCCCTGGCCGCGCTGGGCATCTTGAATATCGTTCTGGTGCGGCTGCCCCTCATTAACCTGAACCCCCTGCATCGCGCCGGGGGGATCGGCGGCAACGCCGCCAGCGGGGGACCGAGCGGGCCGACGACCCCCCTCATTGCCGCACCCTCTACCCAGATCAATGACCCGTCCAGCGCGAACGGGCTGAGCAGTGGCGGCATGACCCCCCGGCTCAGCCCCCCCCTGCGCGACATCTCCCCGCGCCGCGATGCCCGCAACGGCCCGATCCAGGAGGGCGAGAACGAGGGAGAGCTGCGCCTGCCGACCGGGCTGAATGAACCCGACCCGGTGATCCAGCGCAAGGAGGGCGCGCCCACCATCCCCAACCCGCTGCTCAATTTCCCCGGCATGAGCATCTTTACCAGTGGCTGTAACTGTGCGCCGCCGGACACCAACGGCGATATCGGGCCGAGCCATTATGTCCAGACGGTGAACGCGGCGTTCCAGGTGTGGAACAAAGCAGGCACCTCGCTCTATGGCCCGGCCAACATCAATACCCTGTGGACCGGCGTGACCGACGTGTGCGGGACGACCAATCGCGGCGACCCGGTCGTGCTCTATGATCCGATCGGCAACCGCTGGTTGATCAGCCAGTTCGCGTTCGCCACCGACAGCGGCGGCAACAAGATCCCACCGTACTACCAATGCATGGCGGTCAGCGCTGGCCCGGACCCAACTGGCTCCTACTGGCTCTACGACTGGAACGTGAACGGGACGTACTTTACCGACTATCCGAAGTTCGGGGTGTGGACCAATGCCTTCTATATGAGTACCAATGACTTCGGCAGCGGGGGCCGGGTCGGCCCGCAAGCCTTCGCCTTCGAGCGGGTGCCAATGGAGAACGGCCAGTTCGCCCGCTTCCAATACACCACCAACCCGTTGGGCAGCGGGGTCTTCCCCATCCTGCCCGCCGACCTGGACGGGCGCAACCTGCCCCCCGATGGCAACACCGATGTCTTTGTCGGCTTCGGGAACCCGGTGCCGATGTACAAGTTCCACGTCGACTTTAACAACATCGCCAACACCTATTTCACCAACTTCACCAACCTGAGCGTGGCCTCGTTCAGCCAGTACTGCTTTACCTGCGTGTCCCAGCCGGGTACCACCCAGCGGCTCGACAGCCTCTCGGATCGCCCACTGTTCCGGCTGGCCTACCGCAACCACGGCGGCTATGAGTCCCTCGTCTGGACCCATGATGTGGATGTCGGCAGCCAGCACGCCGGGCTGCGCTGGTACGAAGTGAACAACCCGTTCGGCACGCCCTTCATCTACCAGCAGGGCACCTATGCGCCGGATGCTGACAATCGCTGGATGGGCAGCATGGCCGAGGATAACCGGGGCGACGAGGCAGCGGTCTACAGCGTCTCCAGCGGGGCCACCTATCCGTCCATCCGCTACGCCGGGCGGGTGCTGGCCGATCCCCTGGGCACGTTCCAGGGCGGCCTCAACTTCCAGCCGGGCACCACCAGTCAGGTGTCGGGCAACCGCT
>JBBSAN010000844.1:0-3333 GCA_038252265.1 Chloroflexia bacterium | reverse complement strand
GTGCGCGAGGAGACCGGGAAGCTGACCCAATTGCTCGACATCAACCCGGCCACGCACGCGCCGCCGATCCTGCTCTTCGTCTGGGGGTCGCTACGCTTCCAATGCGTGCTGGCGAAGGCGAGTCAGAAGTTCATCCTCTTCCGCCCCAGCGGTGCCCCGGCGCGGGCCCGCGTGCAGGTCAGCTTTCAGGAGTTCACCAACGGGTCGCTGGAGGCCAAGGAGACCAAGCGCGAGACGGCCAACTTCAGCAAGGTCCATGTGGTGGCGCAGGGCGAGACCCTGAGCAGCATCGCCGCGCAGGTCTACAGCAACCCGCAACTCTGGCGGCCCCTGGCGATCCGCAACAGCGTGGACGACCCGCACCGGCTGACCCCCGGCCAACGGCTGGCCGTGCCGCGCCTGCCCTTCACCGACCCGGACAGCGGGGAGGTGTTCCAGTAGTGGCGACCCACCCGCAGTATGCGCCCGTCTACCGGCTGACGATCAACGGCAGTGAGCTACCCGCTGCGGTGCGCCAGTGCGTCATGTCGGTGCGCTACGAGGATGGCAAGGAGGGGGCCGATCAGGTGCAGATCACGCTGGCGAACCCGAATTTGCAGTTTTTGCAGGGCCACATTCGCGGGCTGTCCGCCTTCGCCCTGCCCACCGGGGTCAGCATCAACAACTTTGCGCGAGGCGATGTGGTCCCCGGCGGGCTGTTCGACCTGGACAACCCGGTGACGCTGAGCCTGGGCTACGCGCCCGACGTACCGGAGGAGATGTTCCTGGGCGAGATCACCGGCGTGGGCACCACCTTCCCCAACGGCGGGATGCCGACGATGACGATCACCGCGCACGACTTTTTGCAGCGCACCCAGCGGGGCACCATCTCGCGGGGGTTCGGTCCCCTACCCGACGCGGCCATCGTCGCCATCCTGTCGGTAGAGAACGGGCTGCTGCCGCTGATCGACCCCTACATGGTGCCGCTCGACGTGCTCAACACCATCGGCAACTTCCTCTTCGGCACGTCCACCAAGCAGTCGGGCCAGAGCGACTTCCAATTGCTGACCCAGATCGCCGCCCGCTACGACATGGAGGTGAGCGTGGATCATCATACGCTCTTCCTCAACCGCTTCATCAAAGAATACAGCCCGCGCCTGACCCTGACCTACGGCCAGAACTTGCTCGACTTCTCCCCCCGCGTGAGCACCGTCGGCCAGGCGTTCGGCATCTCCAAGCGGATCTCGCTGCGGGAGATTCGGGTGGACCTGATCCTCAATGTCGCCTGGGACTTCGACCGCGAGAGCATCAGCATCGCCGTGCTGCCCGCGCAGGCGGCGATCCTCGCCCCGGCGGTCAGCGCCCCGGTGGAAGAGAGCAAGCACAAGACGATCCGTAACGCGATTGACGTGGCGAACTCGATTGTCGGCATGGTCCACGACCTGCGGACGAAGCTGAACAACCGGCTGACCGGTAGCGGCAGCGCCATCGGTGATCCCCGCCTCCGCGCCGGGGCGCTGATCAAGTTAGAGGGGCTAGGCGTAGACTTCAGCGGCAACTACCGCGTGACCAAAGCCAGCCACAGCCTGGATACGAACGGCTATCGCACCAGCTTTGAGGTGCAAAAGGAGATTATCCCATGAGCTTGGTAGACCGGCTGGTGGATGCTGTCACCGAGGCAGAGTCTGACCCGAAGATCTATGGCGTGGTCGTCGGGCGGGTAATCAATGTGCTCGACCCGCTGATGCTGGGCCGGGTGCAGGTGCAGATCCCGGCGATTGACGCGCTGGATCTTAGCCCGTGGGCGCGGGTCGCCACCATCGGGGCCAGCCTCGCCGCCGGGGTCTACTGGATCCCCAACGTGGAGGACGAGGTGCTGGTGGCCTTCGAGCAGGGCGACATCACCGCGCCCTATGTCATCGGCAGCCTGTGGAGCGCGATCATGGTCCCGCCGCTGCCCTCGCCGGTGCCCCAGATGCGGCTGATCCGTTCGCCGCTGGGCAACCAGATCATGTTCCTGGAAGCGCCGCCGAGCATCATCATCAATACCGCCGACATGGTCCACACGATCACCATGTCCCCGGTGGGCATCCAGATCGTGTCGGGGGCAAACATCATTAACATGACCCCCGACGGGGTGACCATCACCGGCACCCCGAACCTCAATCTGGTCGCCAGCGGCGCAATCAATATCACCGCGCCCACCGTCACCGTCATCGGGGCCGCCACCACCACCGTCGGCAGCCCGGCCAGCCCCTGTGTGATCAGCGGGCTGCCGGTGAAGATTAACTAGTTGCGAGTTGCGAGTTGCGAGTTGCGAGTTTTCGGAGAATTATGCTTATAGAAGGCGGATCAGGAAGCCATACAAAGGTGTCATCCTGAGCGCAGCGAAGGTTCTTCTTGGGGGGTCAGTGGGGCCAGGTGAACGCCGGGATCTCTGGGAAGAATCTAGGACTGCCACCAAGATCCTTCGCTGCGCTCAGGATGACACATTCCTTTCTTGCACAGCTATGGCTTCTATTAGCTTATTTCGCATATAGCTCATGCGCTGGATGCTTGGGGGAATCCCCAACCATCAATGGACAGAGCCATATCCTACAAGGATTCGGACTAACAACTAATAACTAACCACTCGAAAGGAACATACCATGCCTGCTGCGCGTGTAGGAGATCCGACGGCCCATCCGGGGGTCGTGACCGGGCCGGGAGTGCCCACGGTGTTGATCGGGGGGATGCCTGCGGCGGTGCTAGGCGATATCCACACCTGCGCGTTCCCACCTCCGGCGGTGCATCCGCCGACACCGCTGGTCAAGGGGTCGGCCACAGTGCTGATCGGAGGCCGCCCGGCGGCGCGGCTGGGCGACCTGGCCGGGTGCGGCGCGCCGATTATCTTTGGGCTGCCAACAGTGCTGATCGGAGGGTGAGGATGGACGGCGACGACCCGAAAGCCTTTCTCGGCCTGGGCTGGGCCTTTCCGGTGGGGGCCGACCCGCGCGGTGACGTGGCCCTGGCGGTCTACGAAGAAGACGTGCGCCAGGCGATCCGGCTGATCCTGAGCACCAACCACGGCGAACGGGTCATGCGCCCCGACTTCGGGGCCGGGCTGAACGCGCTGCTCTTCGAGCCGATGAGCACGACGACCCTCTCGCTGGCCCAGCATTACACCGAACGGGCGCTGACCGAGTGGGAACCGCGCATCGACGTGCTCGACGTGCGAGTGACGATTGATGGGGCCAACCCCGCGCTGGGGCGGCTGTTGATCGCCATCGACTACCGCATCCGCGCCACCAACACCTTCTATAATCTCGTCTATCCCTTCTATCTGCTGGAAGGAACGCCGACATGACCCCTGTG
>JBBSAN010000843.1:0-3337 GCA_038252265.1 Chloroflexia bacterium | reverse complement strand
CCTCTTGCCCCGGCTAGGATACCCGGTCACGCCCTGCCCGGTCATCGTCACGATCTACAATGCGGCCTTTGTGGCGCGCTACCAGCGGCTGGGGCACCTGCCGACCACGCCAGCCGAAACGCGGCAATGGGCCGCCACCGAGGGGGCGTGGTGGCTGGGGCTGGGCTACCCCACCGGGCGCAACGATCCGGCCCGGTGGGAGGGCCACCTGGCTGCCCTGGTCACAGCCGCAAATCAATCGTATCTCATGGATCTGACGCTCGGGCAGGCAACTCGTCCGGCGTATACGATCCGGCTGGGACCGGTGCTCGTGCCGGTGCCCGCTGCGTTTGCGCGGGGGCACCGCCCCGCAGTCGCGGCCGTCAATGGCTGCCTGCTCGCCTACCAAGGGAATCCGACCAACCGCGACTATCGCACCGCACCGGATTGGAGCCGCCCGGTACCGGAGCTGCTGACTATTTTGCAGGCGCAGATCCTGGCCGCCCTCTAAGCGCGGGGCACCGCCCACCGCCAGGATGTCCAAGAAAGAGAGGACCCCCGTATGCCGCTCGACCTCGCCCGTTCGCAGGCAATCGCCGCCCGAATCCAGGCGGCCCCTCAGGCGTGCTGGTACAACGCCTTCCGGGCCATGAGTTGCCCCGACCTACCGGACCCCGTTTTATATGTCGAAGGATGGGCCGTCGAAGAGCCGTGGGGATTAGTCTTTGAACATGGATGGGTCGAATCCGGATCGGCGATCATCGATCCGACGCCGGGGGCGTCGAGGGATCGCACCTACGTCGCCGGCTTACGCCTTGCCCCTGCTGCCGTCCTCCAGCGCATCGCCATAACCAGCATCCACCGGCCGCCCTTCATTCGCACTTATGATCACAGCAGCGCCGAATACACAACCTATACGACAGCCTACTTGCAGGCATGGGTCCTCGCGCGGCTCCGCCAGGTCCTGGCTCCGCTGGACGCGTGTGGCGACCTGGAGGGGGCGGGCCTGACGTGCTGCCTGCATACCCTGTTGACCGCCGCCGAGGTCGCCCATCAAAGCTATGTAGGCACCGCCACGTGGGGTACGCAGACCACGCTGCCGCACTGGTGGATCACCCTGACAAATGGCTGGCGGATCGACTATCGCGCCCGTCGCTGGTTGGGGGCGGATCCCGCCGTACCGCACGGGATCCACCAGCCCGCCGATTACCCCACGCTACAGTACCTGGGTACTCTGTGCGATCTCACAGCCGACCCTGACCGTTTCCGACGACTGGCCCCCGCCTGTGATCTCGCACGGTTGACCGCTGCGGTACGGGAGATTCCGTACCGCGGGCAGATCCTGTCCCACCGCCAGGAACCAGCTACCTAACGATCGTCTCGATACGGAGGCGCTACTAAGCCAGCGTGGTCAATCACAAGAAAGGATACCTACTGAGTATGATTGCCGGGGCCATCTTCTTCGCGATCGTTGGTGTTGTAGGGGCGGCGCTTGGCTGGGCGCTTCTCCAGCGCCGCGCCCACTATCTACCCTGGCCCCGTCCACGCCTGTATCGCGCCGTGTTTGTCGGCCAGTCCCTCTTCTTCGCCTGGAGCCTGCTGAAGCTTGCCCTGCTCGTGCTGCTCCCGACACTCAGCCCCAATAGCTGCCTGTCGATCATGGACGGTACGCTCAGCGTACTCGGCGTCAGTTGTATCATCCTGATCGCCGGGGGGATCGGCTTCCCCGCCGCTCCGCAGGGATTCATCTGGCCCCAACCGGTCGCGTGGCTGCGCCGCCCGGGGTGGGAGCGACCAGCGGGGAGGCGAACGCGCAAACCCAACGGGTCCGCGCCTCCGCCAGGGCGCCCGCAGTCCGCCGGGCGTCTCTCGCAGAACAGGCCACCCTGGTCAGGCCCCGGCCCACGCGGACGCACCCGCCGATCGAACCGCAGGTGATCCGGCCTGCAGCGACGACACCCAGGGGGGCGGCAACACCGGGGGCGGCATGATCAACCCCCGGCGCAACGCCGGGACCCTGATCAGGGCAGTAACCCTGTCGTCCTCAGGCAATGTTACGTAGCAGCGACCCGCCAAGCGATGCTGCATCGTCCCATCGGGCGCAGTAGCGCCCGAGAACGCAGATACATTAATGCTCAGGAGGTTCCGCCATGGCCTGTAGGCAGCTTCCCGCATCCGGGCAAGGAGGAGTCGTCTGATGCCCACTTCCCCACCCGTGCTGCGGCCGTCCACTGCGTTGGAAATGCAATTGGCGCTCGGTGGCTATTTCTTGTCGCCCGCCGGCGACGCGACCATTACGCGTTTGACGGCCGGGGCGGCTACGCCCCGGCCGTCGGCCTTACACACCCTCCTCCTCCAAACGCTGCTGCGTAGTGATGCCTTCTACTGTAGTCCGGCCGCGTGTGCCTGGATCCTTGCGGAAGCGGCCGCACTTACCCCCCAGCCACTCACGCCCGCGCAGTTGCCGCTCCAACCGACCGGTCCCACACTCTATGGGTTCTGCTGGCTGGGCCAGCCCCTCTATCTGCCGATCCCGCCACCTGCCCAATTTCCGCTGATCCCGGGCGATATCCTGGCGCTCACCTGGAGTATCACCTCCTGGGCCGCCCAGCCGCCCGCTCCCGACCCCGCCCTCCTGATCGGGGCCTTTCCCGCCGTCCCGCCCCAGCCTCCGGGATTGCTCCCGCTAGGCCCGCCGCTCCTGCTCGCCGAATGGCCCCTCCAGCAGAGCTGGACCGCCGCCCGGGAGCCGTTTACGCCCGGACCGCGCGAGGACGCCACGCAGGCTGCTGGACGGCGTGAGCTGGTGCTACGCTATCTCAGCGCATTGTGGGCGGGCCTGCACACGCAGGCGCTCACAATACATACTTGTCCCGTCGATCCCACCGCGCGCATGCGGCTAGCGCCACTCCAGACGCTGCTGACCACCCAGTTGAGCCGGCACCTGGAAGTCCAGGTGATCACCCGACCGGGGGCGGAAACGGATGACAACACGCGGATGCGCCCCGATCCCCCACCTACAGGTTGAGGTTAACAGGCTTAAGAGAGCGGTTACGCTAGGGGGGTAGGATGCTTTGCACCGTCCTCCCCAGCGGAGCTGGATGGTGGATTCTCGGTACCCCCCCGCCAGCTAGTGGCACATGCGATAGAGATCCGCCTATCATGTTAGTGATTCCCGCCGTTACGAGGCGCGCAGCGGGGTCCGATTGCCTCTACAGCCAGCAGAGCTGCTCAAGGTGCCTCTGTAGGCTCCGCTAATTTTCGCTGCTCCTGGGTCCTTAACGTGTTCGCTCATGCTCGCGCCGGATATGCGCCGGTTTTGCGCCGGTTTTGCGCATTATTAACAGTATTCGCCGAT
>JBBSAN010000842.1:0-3338 GCA_038252265.1 Chloroflexia bacterium | reverse complement strand
GGTTTGGTGTTATAAGACAACACTCCATCACCCTCCCCTCCCCCCCACCCCAACCGCCTGCCACACACCCCCCACCCCCCCAACCCCTAACCCCCATGAAATACCTCTTCTTCGGCCTCTCTATCACCTCATCCTGGGGCAACGGGCACGCCACGACCTATCGCGGGCTGTTGCGCGCCCTGGCGGCGCGGGGGCACCAGTGTACCTTCTTCGAGCAGCGCACCGACTATTACCAGGGCAACCGCGATCTGGACCCCGCCGACGCCGACTACGTCAAGATCGAGCTATACGATAGCTGGGACGACCGGGCGACCCAGGCCCGAGCCAGTCGGGCACTGACCATGAACGAGGTGGTGGTGGTCGGCAGCTATTGCTTCGCCGGGGCCGCCATTGCCGACTACCTGCTGCAACGGCGGCGCGACTACAACCGCATCCTCTACTATGATATTGACACCCCGGTGACGCTGGAGCAGCTGGCCGCCGACGGGGCCACGCCCTATATTCGTGGCGACCAGTTGGCCCGCTTCGACGGCGTGCTGTCGTTCACCGGGGGCACGGCGCTGGCCGAATTGCGCGACCGCTGGTGTGTCGCCCGCCCGGCCACGCTCTATTGCGGCTTCGACCCGGAGGTGCATCACCCGGTGCCACCGGAGGACCGCTTCGCCTGCGCCCTCGGCTACATGGGCACCTATTCCGCCGAGCGGCACGAGGCGGTCAGCGAACTGCTCTTGCGCGTAGCGGAGGCGCGGCCCGCCGACCGCTTCATCATCGCCGGGCCGCAGTACCCCGACGTAGCCGACTGGCCGCCCAACGTCGAAAACATCCAGCATCTCTATCCCCGCGACCACGCCGCCTTCTATTGCAGCAACGGCTGGACCCTCAATGCGACCCGCGCCCAGATGGTGCGCGTCGGCTACTGCCCCAGCGTGCGCTTGTTTGAGGCGGCAGGCTGTGCGGCCCCAGTCCTCTCTGACGTGTGGCCGGGGCTGGAAACGCTGCTCACCCCCGGCGAAGAGATCCTGCTGGCCCGCACCCGCGACGATGTGCTCCATGCCCTGGCCCTGCCCGCCGACGAAAAGCGCCGCATTGGCGAGGCCGCCCAAGCCCGCGCCCTCCGCGATCACACCTACGCCGTCCGCGCCGCCGAACTGGACGCCTACATCGCCACCCTCTAGCCACCCGCCGGGAGTTAAGCAATCTCAACCGGTTGGCACGATCCGTGCATAAAACCCCGGTATAACCGATGCATAGCCCCTGACACGCCCGTTGCAACGGGGGATTTGAGCGCGTGTCGGCCAGCAGTAAAGGATGTAGTACATGAACCAGGGAACCGAAACGCCGGAACCGCCGGTCTATGTCGCGCTGGAACCGCTTCAAGCGGGTGTGCCCGAACCCGAACCCCCGACCGATATGGATGCGGCGGCGGCAGTAGCGGCGGCGATGGACGGGGATGGGAATGTGGATGGCGGCGCACCGATGCTGTTTGAAGCAACCGTGCCTGAGCCTGAACCCGAACCCCCAATAGCACCCGAACCCCCGACCGATGCGGACGCGGTGGCCTCGGCGGCAGTCGAGATCGAGAGCGGGCCGTCGATGGTCGATGTCAACGGGCAGGCGATTGAGCCGCCGGTGTATATCGATACAGCGGGCGCGCCCATCCCGGCGCTGGCCGAGGCGGGCGCGGTGGGAGTGACGCGGCACAACCCGCTCCAGGGGAACCCCAACGCCCGGATCAAGGTCATTGTGAACCCGGTGTCGGGCAAAAAGGGCGGGATCACCACTAATGCCGCCGGGCCGGACGAAGTGCGCCAGGTACTGGAAGCGCAGGGCATCAAAGCCGATATCTACGAAACCCGCGCCGCCGAAGACGGCACCGTCCTGGCGATGGAAGCGATCGATGAGAAATACGATCTGGTGGTCGCCTGCGGGGGTGACGGCACGGTGGACGACGTGGCCGCCGCGCTGATGGGATCTTCCACGGTGATGGGCATCCTGCCGCTGGGCAGCGCCAACAACGTAGCGCGGATGCTCCATGTGCCGTTCGAGCTAGAAAACGCCGCCCGCTTGCTTCAGGAAGGCGAAGTCAAGTGCATTGATGTGGGGCGGATCGGCAAGCGGGCCTTTCTGGAAACCGCCGGGATCGGCATGGACGCCGCGCTCTTCCCGCTGATGACCCAGGTGGATAAAGGGGCGTATTTGACCCTGTTTGAGGCGGCGCGCACGTTCTGGAACTGGCGTCCGCACGTTATGTGGCTGACCATTGATGGCGTCATGGTTCGCGTGCGCGCCCTGATGGTGCTGGTCGCCAACGGCCCCTACTGGGGCTATTCGGTGCCCCTCGCCCCCGATGCCAAGGTAGACGACCATCGCTTCGACGTGATCGTCTTCGAGAATATCAACAAGTGGGAGTTCGTGCGCCACATCCTTGCCAGCTTGCTGGGACGCGGCAAGGCTCGCGATCCGCGCACCGGGCGCACGATCAACCGCCACGTCTATAATCCGCGCCTGCGTTATTTCCGGGCGACCACCATCGAGGTCCGCAGCCGCCGCAAGCTGCCCGTCCACGGCGATGCCCGCCCGGTGGGCCACACCCCGGTTCGCATCCGCCTTCAGCCCAACGCCCTCAACGTCATCGTCGGCCAGGGTGAGCATGTCACCCTGACCGGGGATCGCTGAGTGCTGAGTGCTGAGTGCTGAGTGCTGCGCAATTAGCTATATAATGAGAAAGGACCTGACAACCTGTCAGGTCCCTTTTTATCCCTACTCAGCACTCAGTACTCAGCACTCAGCACTCACCCCTCGTCCTGCTCGGCTTCGTAGGCGGCATAATCGGCGTCGGTGTATTCTTCGGGCGGCAGTTCCTGGCGGAGCAGGTCGGCGGTGATTTCGCTCTCGGCCCCGGCCTGCATCATTTCGTGGACCAGGTCGCGGGTCGCCGTGGGGCGGTCCTCTGGCACAGAAGTCTCGTGCAACTCGGCAGCCAGGCGATCGCCGATGACCTCCCCGGCGTTTGGCCCCAGGGTGGCGGGACTCTGCTCCCCGGTGCCTGCATCGGCGTCCGGGTCTTCAAGGGGACTGTCAGTCGGGGTTGGGGGTTCGGTCATGGGCGCGGCTCCTCCTGTGAACATTGTGGTTGCTCTATACAACGGGGTGGGCGGCGGGGGTGATACGTGGGCGGGGGGGGTGCTGGGGCAGGGGAGATGTACCCCCAAAGATCAAGCTAGGCCGTCCCGTTGGCCGGGACGGCCTCTAAACGCATCAATCTCGTTGGCTAGACTGAAGCTACTGCTAGCATAGCATAGAATCCCCGCGCCTGTCAAGAGGAGTCGGCACCGATT
>JBBSAN010000841.1:0-3342 GCA_038252265.1 Chloroflexia bacterium | reverse complement strand
TTGCCAGGCACGAGCGGGATTGAGCGTAAACGTGATCGAAAGAAATTAAATATGGTCCCGCTGCGGCGGGAGCATATTTAATTTCAGGCAGTAGGCGCATCCGGGGCCAGCCCCACGCTTCAAATTTGGCGAAGGTATTGTAAAGGCGAGAGGATTAAATCCAGAAATTCATCTACGGAGCCTAGCTGATGATCTAGATATCCTGCTTCAAGCCAATCGGCACGTTGGGCAAGTTCCACTTCCCAACTCGCCATTTGGGCCGCGTTGGGCACGAACGGATGATCCCGGTCATACCCTAATGTCACCGCCCCGCCCGGAATCAGCGCAAACCGCGCCCCGTGCCAGTCGAAGAACGCCACCTCATGCCGCTGATCCCCCAGCGCGTGCCACTCCAACCCCAGCAGCCGGAACGGCGCAGGCAACCGCCCCGCCACTTCCCGCGCCACCTCTCCCCGCTCTGCACTCGTCAGCCGGTCCCACTGCTCCAAATGCAACCGCTCGTCATCCATCATTCCCCAACCCTAATCCGTGTAATCCGTTCCCAAAATCCGTTGACCGCGCCCTCAAACCTCAAACCTCAAACCTCAAACCTCAAACCTCAAACCTCGTACCTACCCCGCCACATCCCGGCACGCCCGGTACAGATCCTTCCACCCCGCGCGCTCCTTCACCACCGTCTCCAAATACTCCAGCCAGACCACCCGGTCCTGCACCGGGTCCTTCACCACCGCGCCCAGCAGCCCCGCCGCCAGGTCGTTCGCATGGAGCCGCCCATCGCCAAAATGCCCGGCCAGTGCCAGCCCACTGTTCATCACCGAGATCGCCTCCGCCGTGCTCAGCGTCCCGCTGGGCGACTTCAGCTTCGTCTTCCCGTCCGCCGTCACCCCGTTGCGGAGTTCGCGGAACACCGTCACCACCCGGCGGATCTCCTCCAGCCCCGGCGGCTCGGCGGGCAATTCCAGCGCCCGGCCCAGGCTCGCCACCCGCCGCTGCACAATGTCCACCTCTTCTTCCATCGTCTCCGGCAGCGGCAGCACCACCGTATTAAACCGCCGCTTCAGCGCGCTCGATAGCTCGTTCACCCCCCGGTCGCGGTTATTCGCCGTGGCGATGATGTTGAACCCCCGCACCGCCTGCACTTCGCTGTTCAACTCCGGCACCGGCAGTGTCTTCTCCGACAGAATCGTGATCAGTGTGTCTTGCACGTCCGCCGGGATGCGCGTCAACTCCTCCACGCGGGCGATCTTGCCCTCGCGCATCGCCCGCATCAGCGGACTCGCCACCAGCGCCCCCTCTGACGGCCCCTCGGCCAGCAGCCGCGCATAGTTCCAGCCGTAGCGGATCGCCTCCTCGCTCGTCCCCGCCGTCCCCTGGATCAGCCGGGTCGAATCGCCCGCGATGGCCGCCGCCAGGTGCTCCGACACCCAGCTTTTCGCCGTCCCCGGCACCCCCAGCAAGAGCAGCGCCCGGTCGGTCGTCAGCGTCGCCACCGCGATCTCGATCAGCCGCCGCTGGCCGATATACTTCGGGCTGATCACGAACCCATCGTCCAGCGTGCCCCCCAGCACATAGGTCGTCACCGCCCACGGCGACAGGAGCCAGTTGGGCGGGCGCGTCCGCTTGTCCACCCGCACCAGCGCCGCCAACTCCTCGGCATATTGGTCTTCGGCGTGCTCTCGTAAAAGCGTGCTCACTACTCGGCCTCCTCTGCCTCATCGGCGTCTGTGTCGGGGTCACTCTGCAAATACGCGGCAACCGCCGCCGGGTCCCGTAACTCCACCATCCGGTCCTGCCACCAATCCACCAGGATCAGGTCGTACCGCTGCCCCAACGCCCGCAATAGATCGGTGAAGCCCGCCACCGCCGCATCATCGCCATTGGGGCTGATCACATGCAGGTCCATCACGATGCCCTCGGCCTGGTAGCCGTATAATGCCCCCTTGCCTCCATACGCCCGCCCGAACGCATAGCACCGTTCGCATTCGTCCCACTGCGAGGTATATCCCGACAACACCGCCTGCGCCGGAACCAGCCCCACCCCGACTAAAGCCGTTAACTCGTCAAATGGGATCTGTCGTCCGCTGATCGGGTGGTCCGGCTCCGGCAGCACATAGACCGCGCTCCAACTCGTGCCGTCGAAGTGCGCCGCCCCGAACGCCGCCGCCTCCTGCGCCGTCGCCTCCGTCCGCGCTCGATTCTCGGCGGGCAGCAGCGTGATCATCCCCCAGTCGTCTTCATGCAGAGAGAACGTGTCGCTCATCGGCCTAACTCCTTGAGCATATCGTGGCGAAATTGCAACAGCGCCGTAAACTCATCAGTCATCTTCGCCCAATAATGCCCCGCCTCCGTCCGCTCCGGCCACCCGTGGATCGCCGCCGCCGCCAGCGCCGGGTCCATATAGCGCGCATAGGTGCCTAATTGCGAAAGGAGATAGTTCCCGAAGTAATCGGTATTGGTGATCGGCTGCGTGCCGCGTGTGCGGGCAAGGTCCAGCACCGCACGGGTCAGCCGGGTACTCCACGGCGTGGTGTGATGTTCGAGGATGAACAGCGCCGGGTGCTGATGCCGCGATGGCTTGGGGTCCTCGGCCAGCAGGTGCAGGGCCAGCGCCTCCCGCTCCTCCGGCGGCAAGATCGGCACCAGCCCGCTCATCTCGAACTCGGCCAGCCGTTCGGGCAGCGCCAGCAACAGCACCCCCGCCCAGGCCCCATCCCGCTGCCGTTCCGCCGCCTGCGCCCAGCCGGGGACCAGCACCTCTTTCCAATCGCTCGCCACCGCCGCCTCAACCAGCTCCGCCGGGGTCGCTCCCCACGCCGTGGTCCAGGTCCCCAACGGCACCGCGCCCAGCATCTGCCGCAGCCACCACGCTTTCTCGCCCAGCAGCGCCGTCGCCGGTTTCCGCTCAATCCCGTCGCGGATCATCGCCTTGTCGCACTCATCGGGCAAGGTCACGTCCAGGTGCGCCTTCTGCTTGCGCTTCAAAATCCCCGCCCGCTGCACCGCCGTATAGTTCAACAGCGGGCGCTCCCGCTCGGTCATCCGCGCCACCAGCCGCGATTCGGGGAGTCGCGCCAGCAGATCCGCCGCCGCCATACGTACCTCTTTACGCCGGTCGTCCAGCGCCGCTTCGAGGAATGGCTCGTCGTTCATGCTCAGGCCGGTATGGAACGCCGCCAGGATCGCCGCCCGGTCGTCGGCGCTCTCCTCGCCCCAGGTACTCGCTACCCGCTCCCGTGCGCCGTCCGGGTCCGTCGCCCGCAGCCGCCCCAGCAGCGCCAGCCGCATCCCCCGCCCGTTCGTCACCCACAGCGTCTCCACGTCCACCGCCTGTTCCACCGCGCG
>JBBSAN010000840.1:0-3345 GCA_038252265.1 Chloroflexia bacterium | reverse complement strand
GCGCGTCCGGCACGAATTGTGGCGCGGGGAATTATTGGATAGGCCGGATTCAGCGGGAGAACAAATAACCCTGCGCTACGCGGACCTGGCGCGCGTGATGCAGGCGGCGGCGGCCTGACCGCCGTGTACAAAGTCGAGCTTAGGCGCACAGAGAGAAAGAGAGTATTCGGGGCAGTGATAGAGGTAGGGGTGGGCGCGCCGCCCGTCACCGCTCCGCACCAGCGCCCCCTCCTCCACCAACTGGCGCAGCACCGTGCTCGCTACCACCCGGTTACCACTCACCCGCGCCAGCAACTCTGCTTCCGGCAGCGGCGTGGTGCAGAGGGCCAGCACCCGTTCCCGCACGTCGGTCTCCACCAGGCGGGCCGTCTCCCCGGTCACCCGCACGCTCCCGCTCGCCGTGTCCAGCCCGATGGCCGTCTCGGGCAGGTCGGTGCCGTAGCGCTGGATCGCCGTCACCAGCCGCGTCGTCTCCTGGCGCTTGAGCAGCAGCGCCGTATCCACCGCGCCGAACAGGGCCGTGGACCCCAGGATGGCATCCCCGCCGCCCCGGTCGCTCTTGCCCAGGTGGTGGACGCACAGCACATGGCAGCCATGCTGGCGGGCCAGGCTGATCACCGGCTCGAACGCCCGGCTCACCTGGGCATAGTCGTTACCGTCGCCCAGCCGTAAGAGCTTGAAGATCGGGTCAATGATCGCCAGCGCCGGGCGATAGCGCCCGATGGCCCGCTCCAGCCAGGCCAGCGCCGCCTCGGGGGCCGACCCCACATAGACATACACGGGTTCCTGCGCCGCCCCCATGTCCAGAAAGTGGCGGATGACCCCGCTGCGGTGTTCCTCCAGCGCCAGGTAGAGCACCGGCCCCGGCAGGGTGGCCCGGCCCAGGAACGGCGCGCCCCGCCCCACGGCGACCGCCAGCGTGCGGGCCAGGGTGGACTTGCCCACCTTCGGCTTGGCCGCCAGCAACGAGATGCCCCCGGCCAGCAGCAGCCCGTCCACCAGCCAGCGCAACTCCGGGTTCGGCTCGGCCAACAGGTCGGGCAGGGGGGTCAACGGTGGGTCTTCCCACTCCCCTGCCGGGACCGAATACTCTCTTTCTCTCTCTGCGTCTAAGGGGGGAAGAGACAAAGAGGGTATTTCTCCCGCCTCACCCGCCCCCAATGCCGCGCCCGGAAACCCATACGAAATGCCCATCGTGCCGCTCCTCCTGTGTGCCGCGTCCCCGCGCCAGCGACCCCAACCCGCCCGGCCCGGCAGCGTATTAGAACAAACGTTCGGACTACCTGACACGGATTATAGCGCATCCCATGCCTAATAGCAACATATATGTCAAAAGACATTGACAAATACCCCAAAGGGCGGAGAAAAACCGCCCGGCAGTGTGTGCTATAATGGGCGAGTGGTCAGGGGTCAGTGGTTAGTGGTTAGTGGTTAGTGGTTAGTGGTTAGTGGTTAGTGGTCAGTGGTCAGTACGACGCATCACGCATCACGCATCACGCATCACACATCACGCATCACACATCACGCATCACGCATCACGTTGCCCTCCGCAATCCGCAATCCGCAATCCACAATCCGAGGAGGCCCGATGACGAACCCGCCCAACGCGCTCTACTTTGGCGATAACCTGGCGATCCTGCGCGACTGGTTCCCCGATGCCAGCGTGGACCTGATCTACCTCGACCCGCCGTTCAACTCCAACCGCAGCTATAACCTGCTGTTCAAGGAGAAGAGCGGCGAAGGATCGGCGGCGCAGTTGGAGGCGTTTGGCGATACGTGGACCTGGGACCGCGCCGCCCGCGACACGTTGGGCGACCTCAAGGGGCGTGCCGACAAGGTGGGCACGGCGGTGGACGCGCTGGAGAAAATCCTGGGCCACAACGACATGATGGCCTATCTGGTGATGATGACCGCCCGCCTGCTGGAACTGCACCGCGTGCTGAAGCCCACCGGCAGCCTCTACCTCCACTGCGACCCCACCGCCAGCCACTACCTCAAGGTGGTGCTGGACACGATTTTCGGCGCTCCGAACTTCCGAAATGAGATAATCTGGGAACGCACAAGTAGCCACAATGATGTACGGCGTAAGTATGCCGATGTGAACGATATACTCCTTTTCTATACAAAGAGCGACGCCTATACATTCCATGTGCAGTATGCTCCTTATTCGGAAGCCTACCTCAGCAGCTTTTATCGTCATGTTGATGAGGGTGGACGACGCTATCGCTTGAGTGATTTGCGTAGTCCCAGCCCTCGTCCGAATTTGACATATGATTACAAAGGATACAAGCCACATCCTAATGGTTGGGCTGTCTCACGGCAGAAAATGGAGCAGCTAGACAGCGAAGGAAGGCTTCATTTTCCAAAGTCTCCAGATGGACGTATTCAGCTCAAGCGTTATCTCGATGAAATGTCCGGTGAACCTATCGGTAGTGTATGGTCTGATATAAAACCGATCCAGGCACACGCCGCCGAGCGTCTCGGCTACCCCACCCAAAAGCCTATCACCCTGCTCGAACGGATCATCCAGGCCAGCAGCAACCCCGGCGATGTGGTGCTGGACCCGTTCTGCGGCTGCGGCACGGCGGTGGTGGCGGCGCAAAAGCTGGGGCGGCGCTGGCGCGGCATTGATATCACCCACCTCGCCATCGCCCTGATGCGCTCCCGCCTGCTCGACACGTTCGGCCCCGACATCGAAGCGCAGTACAAGGTGTGGGGCGAGCCGGAAGACCTGGCCGGGGCGCGGGCCCTGGCCCAGGACAGCGCGAACAACGGGCGCTACCAGTTCCAGTGGTGGGCGTTGTCGCTGGTCGGTGCCCAGCCCGAAGGCGAGGCGAAGAAGGGGGCCGACCGGGGCATTGACGGGCGCATCGCCTACGTGGAAGCCGACGGCAGCCGCCATCAGGTCATCGTCAGCGTCAAGAGCGGCCACGTCAGCGTCGAGCAGGTGCGCGACCTGGGCCACGTCATTGACCGCGAAGGGGCCACCATCGGCGTGCTGCTGACCCTGGAGCCGCCCAGCGGGCCGATGCGCAAGGAGGCGCTGGGCAAGGGCACGGTGCCCAGCGCGTGGACCGGGCAGGCGTATGACCGGCTGCAAATCCTGACCATCGAAGACCTGCTCGCCGGGCAGCGGGTCGCCATGCCGCCCACCGGCCAGACCCCCGGTGCCCACGCCCCCCGCGCCCGCCGCGCCGACGCCCAACAAGCGCGGTTCGACGTGTAGGGGGACGGGTGCTGAGTGCTGAGTGCTGAGTGCTGAGTGACGAGGGGACGGGGGCCAGGGAGCAGGGAGCAGGGAGCAGGGGCCAGGCACGAGTGAATACTGATCCCTGCCCCCTGCCT
>JBBSAN010000839.1:0-3351 GCA_038252265.1 Chloroflexia bacterium | reverse complement strand
TTCCTACCCCCCCACCCCCCCCCCCGCGGGGGGGGGTTTTTGGGGGGGGGGGGGGTGGGGGGGGGGGGGTGTTTTAATGCCGGTTAATCCGCCATTCAACCCCCCCCCCAAACCCCCCACCCCCCAACCCCTTGCTTGTCGCCGCGCGCAGGCCGTCCACGATGGCAGCGGGGGCGGGAGGGTCACCGAAGACGCGGTGGAGGGCGATGGTGGGGGGAAGCAGGCTGCAATCCACGCCGGGGAGGACGCCGGGAGCACCCAGCTTGGCCCACAGGCCACCGTTGATCGCGCAGTCGCCAACAAGCACCAACGTCCCCGGCCCGTCGGCGGCCCAGGCATCCAGAGCACGCCGGAGCGGCTCGGCCCCCAGTTCGTTCGGCAAGCCGGTCACGACCAGCAGCCCGGCCTCGGCGGGATCGGCGACGCGCCGCCAGCCTGGCCCGATGCCCTGCCAGGCAGTTTCCCATTCGCGCAGACAGGCGTCACAGCCGCCCGCGTGGATATGCGCGACCCAGATCTCGGCCATCGGCACACTCCGCCCCGGCTAGGGGCCAATCAAATAGGCTACGCCGGACGCCCACTGCTGCGCCAGATCGATCAGCGGCGCAGGATACAGCCCGCCCAGCACGGCCAGCACCACCAGCGCCCCCAGCCAGGCCCGCATGGGCTGCGAGGGGGTGAGCGCCGGAAGCGTGGGAGCGGGCAGCCCTGTCCATAGAGGGGTGAGCGCCCGCACGATGCCCGCCGTCAGCAGCGCCAGACCCCCGCCGAGCGCCAGCAGCCAGGGCCAGCCCGGCCCCTGAAGGGCGGCAGCCTGGAAGATCAGCAGCCGCCCGGCGAAGCCACTCAGCGGCGGCAGCCCCAGGATCAGGCCCAGGCCGATCACCAGCGCCAGAGTGAAGCCGGGTGCCCGGCGGGCCAGGCCGGGCAGCGCCGCCGGGGTGGCGGTCCCCAGACGGTCGGCGATCAGGCCCGCCGCGCCCAACGCCAGTAGCGCCCCGGCCTCGCCGGCCAGGGTGCCCGACAACGCGCCGCAGAACCCGGCCCGCGACCCGGCTCCCAGCCCGAACAGGGTAAACCCCACCTGCCCGATCAGGGCCACGCCCACCAGCCGTCGCAGATCGCCCTGCACCGCCGGACTCCAGACCAGCACCCCGGCCAGGATCACGCTGAGGGCACTCCCGCCCAGCAGCAAATCGCGCCCCAACGGATTCGCCAGCAGGATCATCGGTGCCCCGGCCAGCACCTGGACGGCGAAAAAGACGGTCACGGTGTGGATCACGCCCAGCACAAGGAGCGCCGCCGCCGGGGGAGTGGCGGCGCTGAGGTCGGTAACCCAGGCATGGAGCGGCGCGGCCCCCAGGCGCAGCCCCAGGCCCACGGCGAGGAAGCCCAGCACCAGCTTGAGCCGCACGCCCTGTTCTGGTTCCAGCCGGTAGCGTTCGAGCAGTACGAAGGCGACGACAAAGGCCACGGCGGCCAGGACCATCAGCGCCAGGTACTTCAACGCGGCATCGAGCGCCGGGCCGGGGGGCAACCCGGCCTCTGCCGGGCGGGGCGAGATGGGGAAAGCGCCCAGCCCCCGATCCTGGTCGCCGGGCTGCAACGGCCCATCCATCAGGGCGAACAGGGCCGCCGCGCTGGCCCCCAGCAATAGCACGGCCCCGGCGCGCACGTCCTGCACCAGCAGCGCTCCGGCCCCGGTGCTCGCCACGGCCAGGCTTACGGCGGCGAACTTGCGCCCCCGCCCCACCATCCGGTCGAGCCAGAGCAGGGCCAGCAGGCCCGCCGCCAGCGTGACCCCTGCTACCCGCCGGGGCGGATCGAGCAGGTAGGCCAGCCCCAGCAACGTCACCTGCGTATCCGGGGCGACCAGCCACGCGGCGAGCGTGATCCCGACGATGCCGACGGCCAGCGCGGTCGCCAGCCGGGGCCGCCGCCGCAGTGCCAGGCACAGCACCGCGCCCAGCAGCGGCAACCCGATCAAGAGCGGCAATAACGCCGCCGGAACAATCCAATCCCCGACCGCCAATCGTTAGCCCTCTGCCCCCGGCTCCGGTTGGCGCACACTGATGCAGACGCCGTCGCGCAGCGGCACCACCGTCGTGGCGAGATCAGGGTGGGTGGCGGCGCGTTGCAGGTAGCGGCGGACAGCAGCGACGCCGGGATCGGTGTTGGCCGGGTCGGCCACGTCACCCCGCCGCAGCGCGTTGTCGGCCACCAGCATCCCGCCGGGCCGCAACCGGGCCAGCGTCAGGTCGAACAGCGTGTCAGCCTGCTCAGGGTTTTGCAACGAGGTCAGAATGTCTACAAAGATAAAGTCGAATTGGTCGGTCATATCGGCCAGCGAGGCGAAAGCGTCGCCCCGGTGGACGTGGCAGGTGCCCGCCATGTCGGCCTGCCGCCAGAACGCCTCGGCCAGCGCGGCGCGGCTCTCGTCTTGCTCCAGACCGACCAGCCGCCCATCGTGGGCACTCGCCGCCAGCCCCAGCCACAGCCCCGAATAGCCGGTCGCTGTGCCCACCTCCAGCACCTCGCGCGCCCCCGCGCCCAGCGCCAGCACATAGAGGAACTGGCCCTCGTAGGGGCCGACAATCGGCACGTTTTCCTGCTCGGCGTGCTCCTCCATCTGCTGCAACACCGCGCTGCGCGACGACACATGGTCGATCAGGTATTGTTCGACCTTCGTATTAGTGATCCCGAATGATTGTGCCACAAACATACTCCTCTCGTCACTGGAAGGAAATCAATCGCCGCATGATCGGCGTGTGGGCTGCCGGAAGGTGCCGCGCCAGTGCGCGCAGCAAGCCAAAGCAGCCGGTCAGCATCATGTCGCCATACGGCACCGCCGCATAGGTCGGCCAGGGCAACGCGGGCAGCTTTGCCCGGCGCGGGCCGGTCACGGCACAGAGGGCCGGGTCGCCCTCGGCGGCCTCCAGCACCAGCGCGCCATGCCCCTGGCTATCGAAAATCTCGGCGTTAGTCAGTGTGCCCGCCGCCAGCCGGGCCAGGAATTGGCCCAGTTGCGCCTCGGTCAGCTCGCCGGTATGGTGCTCGAACAGGCCCACCACCCGCCCGCCGACCAGATGGAAGGCCAGGGTGTGGAAGTTGCCCACGTTGACCACCAGCGCAGCGGTGCGGGCTGCTGCCGCCACTGCCGGGTCTTCCAGCGCGCCCAGCACCGCCGCCGGGCCGGTATCCATCGCCAGCAAGGGCAGATCGGCCAGCGGGCCGCGCACGCTCCCGGCCACCGCCGCCAGCCGGGTCATCTCCGGTGGGATCGCCTCGCGCAAGAAGGCGAAGGCGGTCAGGTCGTCGCGGCCTCCTGCGGCCAGCCGCTCGGCCAGGGAG
>JBBSAN010000838.1:0-3363 GCA_038252265.1 Chloroflexia bacterium | reverse complement strand
GGGCGGCCGGCGCGACCAGCACCACCAGGTCGTCCCCTTCGACAGCGAGGGTCAGGACGCTGTTCGGGAAATACGGGGCCAGCGCGGCGGGGACCGCGCGGAGGCACCCTTCGAGGGTGGGGTGCTGATGGAGCAGCGAGGCGACGACCTCTGGGGCGGGGACGCGATAGCCGCGCCGGCGCAGGCGGGCCACCCGCTCGGGGAGGGGGGTGGTCAATACGGCGGGGCGCACGGAGCGGTTGGGCAGGCCATACTCGGTGCGCACATCGACCGGCACCCCCGCTTTGATCACCACCAGCACCTTGGCGTTCCAGCTCTCTTTCCGTTCGGTCGCGCTCCAACGCATCGCCAGCACGGCCAGCGTGTCCAACTTGGCAATGACCCGGGCCAGGATCGCCGCTACCTGCGCCTGGTAGGTGCCGTCCAGGGGGGACGCCGGATACGCGTCTTCATTTTCACTGGCGCAGCGCACCCGGGTAACCGCCACACCCGCTGCGGTGCTGGCGACGTGGAGGGTGATCGTACCGTCGCAGGGCGGGGCCGCGAACGTGAGCAGCCCTTCCCGTAACTCGGTCGCGCGATAGGCATCGGGCGGGCCAGGGGGGAGGGGGGGAGACGCCATAGCAGGCCGATCCTTTCCGGACAAGACAATAAAAACGCGCCCCTAGCGCCCCCAGCCAAGTTGGGGGGACACCAGGAGCGCGGGGTTCGCACACCTTAGACAGCCCGCCGTATGACAGCGGGATAGTAGCGCCATTGTAGCACAGATGTTCGGCCCCTGTCAAGATCGGATCGGGGCCTCGGTCGGCGGGCGGGGCGGGGCCAGGCCGCTGGCGGCCAGCACTACGTCGGGGCAGTCCCAGGGCCACAGCCCCAGTCGCCCCCGTGCCGGGATGGGGGTCGGCAGCGCGTAGACATCGGTCAGCCGCCACGCCCAGCGGCCCGGTGTGTAGTCGCCGAAGGCGCGCTCCTGGTCGCTCCAGTTGCATACGTCCTCGGTGCGGACGCAGTCAATGAGACGGCAGAGGGCAACCACCGTCCCGCGCGGCAGATCAAGCGTACTGCGGACCCCGGCCCGATACAACACGTCGCTGAACGGCGGGTGGGTGCCGAGCCGCTTGTCGGCGTCGGTCCACCCTTGCGAGGCGTGGATGGCGAGCAGGCCCCGGTGCTTCGTCGGCCAGGAACGGGTTTCGATCTGCTTCCCGCCCGCCGCGACCAGGGTCGCCCAGGGCTGTGTAAGACTAAGGCAGTGGATAAACATGCGTTCTCCTGTTCCGCTTTTCGTAACACTGGCCGGATATAGCTTATGTAGGATGTTAATTGCTTAGTCGAAAGGGTACTACGATGCTGCTTACAGTTCCCCCACAACTTGATGACCCGGCCCTGGCGGCCGGGTTGAACCGCGACCCCGCGACGGCTGATCGCACCCCCTGGACGACGTGGGATGAGATCTCCAGCGACCTGGACAGCGTGGCGATCTGGGTGCAAGAAAGCCACGACCCGGCGGCAGTGCAGGGCCTGGTCGGCTATTTCTTTAATGGCGCGGCAGCCCTGGGCGGGGAGTGGGACTGCGGCCCGGTCCTGACCGGCCCCGACGGCGGGCAGCTGTACCTGTTCTATCTGGACGGGACGAAAAGCCGCCGCGACGATCTATACAGCGTGATCAGCGATGAATTCGACACGTTCTTGTGCGACGGCTCGCCGGTGCGGAAAAGCAATCGCGCCGGGGCGGGCACGGCAGGCACCCGTAAGTGGTCGGGGCTGCATGGGCCCCGGGCCGTCGCCTGGCGGTAGGCTTCTCTGCTCTACTGGGGTACGACTACCGCGCCCCAGTGGAGTACCAGCCAAGTCACCACGCCCGCCAGGGTGATCCAGCCCAGCAGCCGGGTGCGCGCCGTAACCCTGCGCCCCATATGCCCCGCCGCCAGCTGGAAGCCCCACACGGCCCCCAGTCCATACCCCAGCAGCACCGGCCACCACCATTGCAGGGTCTGCGTGATCATCCATGCCTGCATCGTCTACTCCTTCGCCCGTAGCTCTGCCAACCGCTGGCGGAAGGCCAGGGCCGCTTCCAGGATGGCCTGGGTGTGGGCGAGGGCCTGCATCTCCCGGCGATACCGCGTGGGGTCCAGGAGCGGCTGGAGGGTATCCTGCTGGCGGCGATAGGCCAGCGCCTCTTTGAGGGCGGCCACCGGCAGCATGTTCAACATGAACTGCACCACAAGACCGAGGCGGGTCTCGGTCAGTAGCAAGCGTTCGGCGGGGGTCATCTCCTCATCAGCGGTCTCATTACTCATTGCCTAACCCCAGCAGAGCGCGGGTCTGATCTGCCTCTGCGCGGTCGGAGTCCTTCTCCGGCTCCGAGAGATCGCGGTAGGCGGTGTGCATCTGCCGCCGCCACCGGGCGACTTTCTCCGCCGGCATGGTCCACGTCCCATCCGCGTGGACGGTGCCCACGCTGAACAGGTACTCCATCCAACGCGACCAGCGGGCATGTTCGAGCGCGGCCAACGCCTCACGCAAGCGCTCATCGGGCAGGGGCACGGGGGCCAGGATCACGCCGTCGTCTTCATCGGTCTGGGTGTCGCCTTCGCCGTCCAGGGTGATCCCACAGCGCTCCAGCGCCGCGAGGATGGCGGCGGTATGCCCGCCTAGCGTCCAGGTGTTGGTGGCTTGGTCATAGGCCACGGAGGCAAAGGGGCCAGGCCCATGCAGCGCCGCGTGCAGCGCGCGGTCCGGTGCGGTCGTCGTGTAGCGCACCCCGGCGAGGTAAATCACCGAAGGCGGTGGGGCAGGTGTAGGATGGGACATTACGGTCTCCTTGTTGTGGATGGTGTTTACTACTCGCCGGTCATTGCATGGTGTGCCCAGCGGGCGTCGCGCTCGCGGCTGTAGGCCGCTCGGCCTGCTGGGGTCAGGCGATAGACGGGGTGCTGGGCCGCCGGACGGGCCGGGATCGTATAGTAGCGGGCGGTGGCGAGGTAGCCGTTGTTGAGGAGCGCGGCCACCGTTGCCACCGCCACTTGCGCGCCAAAGCGCTGCGCCCGATACTGCCCTTCCAGGTCGCGCATCGTGCAATAATCATCACCCTCAGTGCAGTACAACTCGCGCGTATCTCCATGCTCCGCATAGGCTAGCAATTCCAGACAATCGAATAGATCATCTTCCATTCCCATCTCCTCTCCTTATGTCGGTCCCGCTACGCCGTCCGGCGCGTGCCTGACCGCTCGAATCGGGATCGAACCGCTGATGCGATCCCAATTCGATGCCAGGCGACAAATCCCAATTAGCTACTCCGCCTAAAACGGCACCTCCACCGAGTCTTCGGCGGGTAGCCCTAGCAGTTCCCGCGCCTGTCGC
>JBBSAN010000837.1:0-3382 GCA_038252265.1 Chloroflexia bacterium | reverse complement strand
GACCCGCTGCTGGCCCACTGGCAATATGGCCTGGGCCGCGTGGTCGCCTGGACTTCCGACGCGAGCGGGCAGTGGGCCAAGAACTGGATCGGCTGGGACAAGTTCCGCGACTTCTGGGGGGCCGCCTTGCGCTGGAGCCTGGGGGTCGAGGGCGGCGGGACGCTCCAATCGCGGGTGGAGTTGGACGGCGCGACGGCGCATGTCAGCGTGGACGCGGTGGACGCGGGCGGCAGCTACCAGAATGGGCTACAGGTCGGCGCGGTGCTGGTCGCCCCCGACCGCATAACCGATACGGTGACCCTGCCGCAGACGGCCCCAGGCCACTACGAGGGCACCTTCCCGGTACGTCAGGAAGGCTCGTATCTGGTCCGCATCAACGCCACCGGCAAAGACCTGAACACCGGGCAGACGGTCGGCCTGGTCGTCCCCTACTCGCCCGAATACAAGGTGCAGCCCGCCGACACCGGCCTGCTCTCCCGCCTTGCCGCAGCGACCAACGGGCAGGTGCTGGCGCTGGACGGGGCCGACAGCCCAGCGGCGGTCTTCCGCCACGACCTGCCCCCCGTGCGCCGGGCGGTGGACCTGTGGCCCTGGCTCCTGCTGGCGGCGATCCTGCTCCTGCCACTCGATATCGGGCTGCGCCGGGTGATGATCGGCTGGCGCGACCTGAGGCGCTTCTGGGGCGAACTGCGGGGCCGTGTGCCGGTGCTGGCGGGCGCGGGGCCGCTGGTGCCCAGTGACGCCGAAGCCCAGGCCTCCGTGGGTCGCCTGCTAGATGCCCGCCGCCGCGCCGCCCCCCGCCTGACTCGCCCGCCCGCCGCCGAAATCGCCGCACAGATCGCCCAACCGCCGCCCGCGCCGCCCCCGGCCCCAAGCAGCGGCGCGCCGGTGTCCCTCACCCCCCCCGACACCGGCGATCAACTCGCCGGGCGCACCCCGCGTGCCGTGCCCGCCCCCCCGCCTGCGCCTGCCTCGGCGGAAGATGACGCAGGCAACCTCGCGGCCAAAGTGTTCAAGCTGCGCCAGGGGCGGCGGGAATAGCTGCGGCGCGGGCGGCGGGGGTTGGGGAGATCCGCCCTCACCCCCACCCCCTCTCCCTGCGGGCGAGGGGAGTCACCTTTGCCGATCCATGACGGGGATGCGCCACCCAGCAGTCCCCTCGCCCGCAGGGAGAGGGTTAGGGTGAGGGCGAATGCCGCCGCGTCCGATCTGCCGGGGCCACCGCCTGGCACGCCTGCAAAATGCTCGCAACTACACCCTCAAGCTGCTGGTATACTTCAAGATTCGTGAAGCGAATAACGTGATAGCCTTGAGCCTCTAACCATTCAGTCCGCGCCACGTCGTAGTCCGCCTGGGCCGCGTGTGATTCGCCATCCACTTCGATCACCAACCGGCTGGCCGCGCAGTAGAAATCCACGATGAAACGATCAATCGGGTGCTGTCGCCGGAACTTGTAGCCAGCAAGTTGCCCGGCGCGCAAAGCAGCCCAGAGTTGGCGCTCGGCAGGGGTTTGTGGATGGCGCAACTCGTGGGCGCGGGCCAAAATGGCGGGATGGATCGTGTGATACTCATCAGGCATGTGACACCCAAACAGCGAAGCTACCCCCAACGCCCACCCAACGCCCCGACGATCACGAAGAGGCCCAGCAGGATCACCACCCCGGCGCTGACGATCGGCAGCCATTGTGCCCAGGCCGGACCGGTGCGGCCCGGCAGCACCCGCTCCAGCCAGCTTCGCGACTTCACCAGCAACACCCCGATGGCGATCAGGACGAAGGCCAACCCCAGGCTGAACGACCCGACCAGGGCGATACCCAGCCCGATCTGCTGCACACTGGTCGCCAGGAACAGGATTGCCAGCGCGTCGGGGCAGGGCACCAGCCCGCCCGACACTCCCAACCCGATCAGGTCGCGCAGCGACGCGCCGGGCGGCGGCACATGGCTGTGGGTGTGCCCGCCGGGGCCGTGGCTGTGCGCCTCGTGGGCATGGTCATGGGCGTGGTCATGCGGATGATCGTGCGGGTGGGTGTGGAGGGCATCGTTGTGGCTGTGCGGGTGCGCGTCTTCGGCATGGGCCGGGGCGGGCACGGCGAACGCGGCGGCCTGGGCCGGAACCAACGCCGGGGACGCTAGCGCCACCTGCGCCAGGCGGGTGGCCCGCCAGCGGGTCCACAGCAGCCAGGTCCCCAGCCCGACGATCAGCACGCCCGACAGCAGTTCCAGCGCGGCCTGGTACCCGGCGGGCAGCACGAAGTTGTTGAACAGCAGCAGGATCAGGCCCAGGCCCACCACGCTGATCGTATGGGTGAACGTGACCACGCCGCCGAGCAATATGGCATCGCTCACCCGCCCCCGCGAGCCGACCAGATAGGCGGCGACCATCGCTTTGCCGTGGCCGGGGGTCAGCGCATGGATCCCGCCGACCAGCACGGCCAGCCCGAAGATGATCAGCCCCAGGCCCAGGTTGGCGCGCGGATCGTGCAAAAACGTTGCCAGATCGCTCAGTAACACATCCGCGCCAGGAGTGGCACCGCTGGAGCGCACCGGCGCGGAGGCGGCAGGTGCCCCGGCGCGGGTCGTGGGCGCGGTGGCATCGACATCGAAGATCGCCTCGAAGGTGCCGGGGCCGGTCGTGTCGTTGGCCGTGACCAGTACGCCGGGGCTGTCCTGGTAGCTGATGTAATATTCGTCGTAGCCGACATAATTGCTGCCATCCACCAGCTTGAAGCGGTGCTCCTCGGCGTTTTTGAGATCATACCCTAGCTTCAGGGTCAGGCTGACCGGGTCACGCATACTCAGCAGGAACGGCTGCTGGTTGAGGTCGGACGCCCGCGCCAACTCCGCCGTCTGGGGCTGATCGTCCACCGTGATTTGGAGCTTGCTGATGTAATTTTTGATCCAGGCTTGCTGTTCCTGGGGCGAGGCGGTGCCATCGCCGTCGGTGTCTATCGTGCGGAACAGTTGTGGCACCAGCGGGGAGCTGACCATAAAGCGCGTCCACACCTCCGCCGAGTCCTTGTTCAGCGTCATCACAATATCGTGGATCACCGACGGCGCGGGGTGCGCGAGGGCCAATTTTGGATTTTGGATTTTGGATTTTGGATTGGGGGCCGCATGGGTGGGGGTGGCCGCTCCCACGGGGATGAGCAACAGGAAGGCGATCAGCGCGGCAGTGAGCCGCAATGGGAGGAAGCGGAGCGTTTTCATATGCTAATTATACCACCTTGCGCCCCTGGTTCCGGTTCAACGCGCCCCGGCTACAGGACCGGTTTCAGCCCCGCCACGATCTGCGCCAGCACCGGATCGTCGGGCGCGAGACCCAACTCCGTGGCGGCGGCGGCGAGGAGCGCAACGGGGGGCCGGGGGTTGGGGGTTAGGGGTT
>JBBSAN010000836.1:0-3390 GCA_038252265.1 Chloroflexia bacterium | reverse complement strand
CGTGGCCCAGCTTGTGCCGTCCCAATGCATCGTCAGCGATGTATGGCCGGAATGATCCGCTTTGCCGACGGCCCAGATATCGTTAGCATTACGCGCCGCCACGGCGTAGAGGCCGCCGGGCTGGGCGGCGGACGCGATGGTCCAGTTTGCGCCGTCCCAGTGCTCGATCAGCGCATGGTCGCCCTCTTCCTGTTCGCCCACCGCCCAGACATCATTCGGGGCTACTGCGGCGACCCCCCAGAGGACATTGTGCGCCGCCGCGTTGGGGCTGGGCACGATCGTCCAGACGGTGCCGTCCCAATGGGCAGTCACGGTGGTTATATCAATGCTGTAGTTTTTGTTGTACCCAACAGCCCAGACATCGTTGGGGCCGAGCACGCTGACACCATAGAACTCCCGGTACTGATTTTGCAGGGCCGGGCTGGGGATGACGGACCAGGCGGTGCCGTCCCAATGGAGGGTCAGCGTTTCGGCATAATAGGCGGCGGTCTGATAGTGACCGACCGCCCAGATATCGTTTGCGGTGCGGGCTGCTATGGCTGTGAGGGTCGCCGGGCTACTGGGCGAGGTGGCGGGGACAACAGTCCACCTGCTCCCATCCCAATGCTCGGTCAGTACCCCACCGCCCGATGTGCCGACCGCCCAGATATTATTGGCCGCGACGACACTGACGCCATACAGGTAGGTATCGGTTCCGCCCGGATTGGGGCTGGCGACGGTGCCCCACACCCCGCCAACGCGGTGTTCGATCAAGGCCTGATGGGCATAGGTGGTGCCGTATTGGCCGACCGCCCAGAGATCGTCGTCGGTCACGGCGGCGATGCCCTGGAGCTGATTGTTATCGCTGCCGACGCGGGGGCTGCCGACATCCTGCCAGCCGGTCAGGCAGGCAGGTACCGGAGTCGCCGTGGGGGTCGCGGTGGGGCACGCCGCCGTATAGTGCGCCACCAGCGTCTGGTCGGCGACATCGGGCTGGTAGAACGATCCCACGGCCCAGACATCGGTCGGCCCCAGCGCGGCGACCCCATTGAAATGGCTATTACTTTCGTGGTAGAAAGCGGGGCTGGGCACGCGGGTCCAGGCGGAGCCGTCCCAGTGCAGGGCCAGCGTGTTGAGCGTATGGTCGGTGCCGACGGCCCAGACGTTGGTCGGGCTGCTGGCGCTGACCTCGGTGAGAATATCGCCTGGCAGGACCGGACTGGGGATGATGCCCCAGGCGGTGCCGTCCCAATGCTCGATGAAGGGCAGGTCGGTTCCGCCCGGTATGGTCGCCCCGCCGACCGCCCAGACATTGTTGGTGCCTGCTACGGCCACACCGGTCAAAATATTATCGGTGCCGCTGATATTGGCGCTGGGGACAATCGTCCAGGCGGTGCCGTCCCACCGCTCGACCAATGTTTCGTTTGGCCCGCCACTTGGATTTCTCGAATAGCCTACGCTCCAGGCGTCGTTGGGATTGGCGACGGCTACTGCGTTCAGGAACGCGCCACTGCCTCGGTTTGGGCTAGTCACGGGGTCCAGGGTGGTTGGCCCGGCGCGCATAATCAAGGTCCAAATGGGGCATTGGTTGCACGATCCGTTCGCTCCCACGACCCAGGCGGCTCCCGGTCCAATCGCCGCGACGCCGCGAATCTCCAGGTAGCGCCCGCTGATTTCTGGTAGGGGATTCCAGGCGGTGCCATCCCAGTGGTAGGCCACACTGTGCGATGTGCAACAGCCATTCGATCCTGTACCCGCGATCCAGGCTTCTCCGGCGATTGCCGCCCCGGCAGAGATACCATTGCTTCTATAGGGAGACGGCGACACCGGCACCTGAGTCCACTGCTGCCCATCCCAATGGTTGGTCAACAACTGCCCATCGGTGCTGCCCATCGCCCACACATCGTTGGGAGCCACTGCGGCCACTGCTGACAAGCTGCCATATACACCGGGTTGGGGGGTATCGGTGATCTGCCACTGTGGGGTGCAACTGCCGGTGAGGGTCGGCGTGAGGGTAGGGGCACCCGCGGCGGGCGCGGCGGCTAACCGGGGGGTGGGGGCTGCCGAGGTGAGGCAAATCAATACACATAGCCCGCCGAGAGCGGACAAGAAGGTCCAGATCCGCATATGCAGACTCCATTCGAGGGTTGGTCGTGCCACCATACGACCGGCAGTTTGGTGTCAATGGGACCCGGTATTGGTGTTGGATTAAGTATATAGAGGACGAACTTCTACGTCAAGATGTTTCTACAGCATTTGTCTACTCTGATTACATCGGAGGGTGGTTGACATTCGGCCTAAATCAGGGTATGAACAGAATATCCTGAATCAGCGACACGGCACAGAGGAGCGATAAGCATGGACATACGGGTATTAACCGAGGCGGATGTGGCGCTTTACCGGCCTTTGCGGCTGCGGGCGTTGCGCGAGGAGCCGGAGGCGTTCGGCTCCTCCTATGAAGAGACGTTGCAGCGCCCACCGGAGGAGATGGCCCGCCGCCTGCGCCCCGACCCGGCAACGGGTACGGTGACACTGGGCGCGTTCGCCCCGGATCTGGCCGGCATGGTCGGGCTGCGGCGCGACGACGGGATCAAGTCGCAGCACAAAGCGATGATCTGGGGCATGTATACCACGCCCGAAGTGCGCGGGCAGCGGGTGGGCCGCGCCCTGTTCACGGCGATCCTGGCCCACGCCCGCACGGTCCCCGGCCTGGAACAGATCTACCTCACGGTCGTGACCACCAACCCCATCGCCCAGGCGCTCTATGAATCCTGCGGCTTCATCACCTACGGCATCGAACCCCGCGCCTTGAAGCTGGGCGACCGCTACCTGGATGAGCGGTTGATGGTGCTGCTGATGCGTGAGGCGTGAAACGTGAAACGTGAAACGTGATTTTCACTGCGTATTGCGTATTGCGTATTGCGTCGTTCTGATCCCTGATCCCTGATCCCTCGTTACGCATCACGCATCACGCATCACGCATCACGCCTCACGTTTCACGGCAGCCAGCCTTGCCGCCGCAAGACCTCGGTGCCGAGCAGGCCCAGGCTGACCCGGTACGGGTCGGGCAGTTCGGGGTGGTACTCCAGGCGGTTGCGCTCGAAGTACTGCACCAGATAGGGCTTGCCGTCGGCCTGGTTGACCTCGGTGAACGGGTTACTGATCGGGTAGCCATAGATCGGCAGCCCGCCGTGGGTTTCCCAGTAGGTGGACAGCTCTGGCGCGATCACATGCCCGGTTTCGGGGAAGTAACGCGGGGTGGGCGGGAAGGGCGCGGGCTGGGGCTGGAAGGGCAGCTCGCTCTCGCGCCCGGCGGTGACGGTGCGCCCCAGCAGGCCGAGCAGGATATCATAGGGCGGGCGGTTTTCGGGGTGCCACTCCAGGCGTGCCCGCTCGAAATACTGCACAGTG
>JBBSAN010000835.1:0-3399 GCA_038252265.1 Chloroflexia bacterium | reverse complement strand
GGGGAGGGGGGCCGGTAGCCGACCAGGGTACCGAGGAAGAACCCGGTGGCCCAATCAATCGCGGTATAGAACACGACCGCGCCCAGCCCGGCGACGATGCCGATCATACTGCCCAGCAGCAGCCACTTGGTCAGGTAGCGCTGGCTCTCAAAGCCGATGCCGCCGAACACATCGCGCCGCGACCGCCGCAGCCAGGCGACGACCCGGTCCAGCGGCGCGGCTGCTGCGTCCGGTATCGGGTCGGCTGCCGCCTGCTGTTCGTCTTCATCAATGACCTCTTCTTCACTTTCACTGATCACCTCAAATATCCTCATCCAGGGACAGCGCGGGGTGCGCAGGCTATCCCCCATTAGGGCGCAGCAAGGCCGCAACCTGCCGGGCCGCAGTCCCTCGCGGGGACAGTTTCCGGGGCGGGTCGCCGGACCCACCGGCACCGAGTTTGCTTTATGGAAACGTTTCCATTATACTACAACGGAAACGATTCCACAAGGGCTATATGCTTCAGGAGGGCCACGGATGCCAACGATTCGGGATGTAGCACAGATGGCGGGGGTGGGCATCGGCACCGTCTCGCGGGTGCTGAGCGCGGACCCGCATGTCGCACCGGAGACCCGCGCCCGCGTGCAGGCGGCGATTGATCAGCTTGACTACCGGTCTAGCCCGGTGGCGCGGGCGTTGCGGCAGGGGCGGAGCCTGACCCTGGACGTGCTGGTGCCGTTGTTCACCCGCCATTTCTATGTCGAGGTCTTGCGCGGACTGGCGGCGGCGGTGGTGGATAGTCCCTACGCCCTGGTCATCCGCACCATCGAACGCCCCGGCGACCGGGACCGCGCCTTTGCCGCCAGCGGCACGCCTGGTGGGGCCGATGGGGTGGTGATCGTCTCGGTGACCCCGCCGCCCGGCGTGCTGGAACGCTTGGGGGCCGCCCAGATGCCGCTGGTGCTGGTGGACAATACCCAGCCGGGGGTGGTCAGCGTGAGCGTAGACTACCACGCGGGCGCGGGAGTCGCCGTGCAGCATCTGCTGGCCCTGGGCCATCGCCGCATCGCCTTGATCGATCGCCGGGCCGATCCGTTTGCCTTCCAGGACCCCGGCGAACGCCAGGCAGGCTACCGGCAGGCGCTGCGGGCGGCGGGGTTGCCACTCCGCCCGGCCTACGAAGTGGTGACGGACTACAGCCCGGAGGCCGGGCAAGCTTCCCTCGCTCCTTTGCTGGCCTTACCGGACCCCCCAACAGCGGTGCTGGTGGGCAGCGACAGCCAGGCGCTGGGCGTGCTGGCTGCCGCGCGGGCACTGGGGGTCCGCGTGCCGGAGGATCTCTCGGTCGTCGGCTATAACGACATCGAGATCGCCCCCTACCTCGGCCTGACCACCGTGCGGGTGCCGATGGCCGAGATGGGGCGGCAAGGGGGGGAGCGCCTGCTCCAGCAATTGGATCGCGCCGCTCCGCCCCCCGCATCGGTGATCTTGCCCGCAGATCTCATCCTGCGATCCACCACCGGCCCGGCAGCCAACGGATGATCCGCACGGCTGTTGCAAAGTCGTTCGGTGCTGGCCGACCCCCGCTGTCATCCTGAGTGCAGCGAAGGATCTTCGTGGTGGTCCGTGGTGCCGAGGCCACAATCACAATCTCCCCTGACGACTGGGCGGCCCCAACAAGATCCTTCGCTGCGCTCAGGATGACAGCGGGGGACTTTGCAACAGCCGTGGGATGATCCGCCCCCGCCTTGCGCCCCCCGATGCCCTATGCTACAATAGCTGGCATGGACGGATAGATAGAGCGCCGGGAAGCCTGGTCGGCAGGTTCCGGCGCTTTTGTGTGCCTGGGACTCGGGACGCTTTACTTTGGCGTGGCTAACACGATATACGCTCTCCCGGCACTAGACGGGGTGCCGCGGCATTAGAAGGAGCGTCACCGCGTGGGAGGGGCAGAGATCATGACGGTGCAGTTGGTAGGATTGTTGTTGGTAGGCCTGGTGCTGCTGGTGGCCGGGGGGAACTGGTTTGTCGAGGGGGCGGCGGGGCTGGCCCGGCTGCTGCGGGTCCGTCCGCTGATCATCGGCATGGTGGTCATCGGCTTTGGCACCTCTGCCCCCGAACTGCTGGTTAGCCTCCTGGCCCTGGGCGATCATAAAGGCGGGCTGGCGCTGGGCAATATCGTCGGCAGTAACATCGCCAACATCGGGCTGGTCCTGGCGGCGGCGGCCCTGGTCGCCCCGCTGTACGTGGCGAAGAGCGTCCTGCGCCGAGAGTTGCCGCTCATGGCACTGGTCACGCTGCTGTTCGCCGCGTTGGTCGTGCCCGATGGGCGGCTCGACGTGCTGGACGGGATCGTACTGATGCTGGCGTTCGGCGGGGTCATGGTCTATATGCTGGCGCGCCCGGATCGCCGGATGGACCACGAAGCCGCCGAGATGATCATTGAAAGCCCGACGGTGAACCCGCCGCGCCGCCCGCAGGTCGCCCTGCTCCAAACCGTGGTCGGGTTGGGGTTGATCCTGGGCGGCGCGCAGATGACCGTAGACGGAGCCGCCGGGTTGGCGCACCAGTTGGGGGTGTCGGACGCGGTGATCGGCCTGACCGTGGTGGCAATCGGCACGTCCCTGCCCGAACTGGTGGCCGCCCTCATCGCCGCCTGGAAACATGAAACGGACCTCATCGTCGGCAATGTGCTGGGCAGCAACCTCTATAACCTGGGCTTTACCGGGGCCGTGGTCGGGCTGTTCTCCGGCGACGGCCTCGCCATCGAGAATCAGGTGCGCTTCGGCAGCGTGGGGGTCATGACCGCGCTGACATTCCTGCTGGTGCCGCTACTGTTCCGTGGCTCACGGCTGGATCGATTCGAGGGCGCGGTCGTCCTGATCGGGTATGTCGGCTATACCGTGCTGCTGTTCTGACGGGCGGTTGGCCCCGGATCAGATCGGTCTTGCGGCGGATTGCATCAGGGAGCAACACGATGTATAATTATGACTATAAAATTAAAGTAGTCATACAGTCAAGGAGGTCAGATGCCCAAAGGCTTTACCGATACCGAGAAAGCGCAGATCCGCGACGAATTGCTGGCCCAGGGGCGGGCCTTCCTCGCCACCACCGGCATCCGCAAGACCAGTGTGGACGACCTCACCGCCGCCGTCCATATCTCGAAGGGCGCGTTCTACCTGTTCTACCCCTCCAAAGAGGAGCTGTTCCTGACCATCTTCGAGCAAATGGAGGCGGCCTATCACGCCACGCTGCTGGACGTGGCCGAGCAGGCCACCGGCTCGCCCCAGGAGCGGCTGCTCATCTTTTTCGACCAGGCGTTCGCCCTCTGGCGCAGCAGCCCGCTGTTCCGCCACTTCGGGGAAGCCGAGTACGCCACCCTGCTCCGCAAGCTGCCGCCGGAGCGGGTGGAGGCCGCCC
>JBBSAN010000834.1:0-3400 GCA_038252265.1 Chloroflexia bacterium | reverse complement strand
GCACCGGGCACCCGCGCCCGCCCCGCAGCACCTCTAACGGACTTTGCATCAGCCGTGGTGCGGTGGCTGACGTACAAGTTTTCACGGTCACCCATCCCTTCCATCCCTGGCACGGGCGGCAGTTTGACGTGTTCAGCATCCGCCAGAATTGGGGCCAGTGGCGCGTCATGTTCTTCGCCGACGACCCGCACTTGCGCTCTCTGCCGCTGGGCTGGACGAGCCTGGCCCCCGTCGATCCCTTTGTGACCCTGGCCGCCGGGCGCACCCGCTTTCGGCTGGACGATCTCCTTTGGCTGGTCCAACTCTGCGCGGCGCTGGCCGACCCGGTTGACCGCCCTCCGCATGGCTGAGTGAAGTGTTAAGCTAATTATGCCGTATTGTTAAGGAGATTATGCCGTAATAAGCTGCCTCTTTGTGTTTTCTGAAGCGCGAAGATCTTGACTCTTGACTAATTGTGCGGCATAATTGGTTCAACATCACTCAGCCATGCGGAGGTCATTATGCCGGTTCTCGATAAAAAGCTGGGGGCCCTGCACGCCGCCCGCGCCCTCAACGCCCATCCGGATACCGTGGTCGATCCCGCCTTCACCCAGGGCGACCCCTTCTTCGATGCCCGCGATCTCGTGCAAGTCAAGTACGAGATGCTCCGCCGCGTGCAGCAGGACGGCCACCCCGTCACCCCGACCGCTGCCGCCTTCGGCTTCTCCCGCCCGGCCTTCTACGCCGCCCAGGCCGCCTTCCAGGCCGCCGGCTTACCCGGCTTGCTACCCGCCCGGCCCGGCCCCCGTCGCGGGCACAAACTCACCCCCGCCATCGTCGCCTTCCTACGGGACTACCAGGTGCAACACCCGGCGCTGCGCCCCGCGCAATTGGTCGCCGTGCTCCAGGACCGCTTTGGCCTGCGGGTGCATCCCCGCAGTATCGAGCGCGCCCTCGCCCGCCTACCAAAAAAGGCCTGACGGGCCCCGTCCCGGCGACGGGGCGCGGCGCGCCGCGCGCGGGCAGCGCCGACTACGAAGCGGTGCGCCGCTGGGCGCTGACCCGCCCCCGGCCCCGCACCGGCCCGGCGGGGGCGAGCGTGCTGGTACAGCGCGGGTTAGCCGCCTGGCTGCGCGGGGCCGCGCTCTGGGTGAAGGCTGCCCCGGCGGCGGCGTCCCCGGCGTCCCCCCCTGTATGGTGCGCAAACCTCATCCGCTGTGTATTAGAGGTCAGGCCGCCTCGCGGTAGTAGTCGTGGACGATGCCCCCGAGTACATCGCGGCATTTGACCAGACCTTTTTTGCGGCCGCGCTCGATGGGTATCGGACAGCGCTGCTCAATGCCCTGGTGAGGGCGAGCGCGGTTGGAATACGCGACGTATTCGAGCATCACTCGATGTAGATGCCCTTCGCCCAGTATCAGCAGCCGGTCCAGACATTCCTCCCGCACTGAGCGGATCCATCGCTCGGCAAACGCGTTCGCCTTGGGCGCTCGGTCGGGCGTCTGCACTAGCTCGATGCCTTCCGCAGCGAACCCTGTGTCGAAGCTCCTCGTGAACTTCGCATCACGGTCTCGTATCAGGAACCGCATCGATTTCTGCTCGTCCGGCACCGTCCACGTGAGCTGCCGAGCTTACTGCGTGACCCACTCGGCGGTCGGGTGCGCCGTACGCCCCGCAAAATGCACACGACGGCTGCCCAACTCAATGAAGAAAAACACGTAAAGGGTCTTCAGCCAGGTCGTCTCAACGGTAAAGAAGTCGCAAGCAAGAAACTGCTCGCGGTAATGGCTCAAGAAGCTTCCCCAACGGCTGGCTTTCTTAGCCCGCTGCGGAGCGGGCGGTACCTGCTGTCTCTTCAATAGATCTCGGACCGTTGCGCGACCGATGTCATGGCCGAGCTTGCGCAACTCGCCCTGCAGCTTGCCGTAGCCCCAACTCGGGTTTTCATGGGCCAAGCGCAGCAGCAACTCTTTGATCTGCGCATCAGTGGCTGGCCGACCAGACTTGCGTTGCCCACTGAAAGTCCACTTGCGGCGGACCAAATTACGGTGCCAGCGCAGGACGGTATCCGGCTTGAACAAGAGCAGCACCGCGTTCAACTGGGTTTTCGTGTCGCGCCCGTAGCCTGTGAGTTTGCCGACAAGGACTGCCAGAGCGAACTTCTCCCAGCGGGAAACACGGGGTGTTTGAGGATGGTGTCGTTGCCGGATGCGTAGTTGCTGACGAAGCAGCAGGATCTGGAAATCCTTGTGGCGCTCTGAGCGCTGGGCGAGAGCGAAGAGGTCAAGCAGCAAGGCGACGATTTGAGCGAGGAGAAGGTAGAGCATAGCCGCATTGGTTGCACGAGCTATGCCCGGCAGTTGTGCAGAAGAGGTACGCGGCCAGCCGGACGCGCCGACTCAGCACCGTACGTATTTTTCGCACCGTACAGGGGCAGGCGCGGCTCCCACCGTTAGGTTAGTTTCTGGTGCAAAACCAGCTTGGCCTCCGATTTGCTCATCCCTGGTTATGACCGTCCGCAGAGGAGGCTGATCATGTTACGAGATCGCTACGAACCGCTCGATATCTTCGCCGTCGTTCCCCAACTGAGCCAGGCGATTGATCCGGTGATCACTCAACTCAATGATCTGCTCGCCGACGATGCCCTTTTCCAGCAGGTGAAAGCCGATCTGCGCCAACGCTATCCGCACACCACCGAAACCGGTCGCCCTTCGACCCCCGTCGAGGTGATCTTGCGGATGCTCGTCATCAAGCACCTCTACGGCTGGAGCTATGCCCAGACCGAGCGCTGGGTGTCCGACAGCCTGGTCTTGCGCGACTTTTGCCGCGTCTATTTCCAGGCCGTGCCCGATGACACCACCCTCATCCGCTGGGCCAATCTGATTACGCCCGCCACGTTGCACGGCTTGCTCGACCATGTGGTCGCGTTGGCCCAGCAACACAAGGTGACGCGGGGCCGCAAGCTGCGCATTGACGGCACCGTGGTCGAGACCAACATTAATCCGCCCACTGATGGGACCTTGCTGGGTGATGGCGTGCGGGTGCTGAGCCGCACGCTCCACCTAGCGCAGCAGGTGCTGGGCGACACGATCCAGACCGCCTCGTCCCTCTTCCGGGATCGCACGCGCAGTGCGCGCCGCCGGGTCAAGCGCATTTTCGAGACGACGCGCCAGCGCGGCGAACAGGCCGACCACCTGCGCCAGGCCACCTACCAGCAGTTGGTGCAGATTAGTGAGGCGACGCTGCGCCAAGCCCGCCAGGCGGCCGAGGTACTGCGCGCCGCAGGCAGCGCGGCGGCGCAGCGCGTGGCTGAGCGGTTGGAACAGCTTGTCCCGCGCCTGCAGGCAGTGGTCCAGCAGACTACGCGCCGCGTGTTCAATAGGGAACAGGTGCCCGCGAGCGAAAAGCTAGTGAGCCTCTT
>JBBSAN010000833.1:0-3406 GCA_038252265.1 Chloroflexia bacterium | reverse complement strand
GGTGCTGAGGCCCCGATCGCGATCGTCCCTGACGACTGGGCGGCCCCAACAAGATCCTTCGCTGCGCTCAGGATGACAGGGTTGAGTTGGCCCACACCGAATCGACTTTGCATCAGCCGTGGCTGAGCGCTGAGCGATGAGAGACGCGTAATGAGCGATGAGCGATGAGCAATGCGTGATGCGTGATGCGTGATGCGTGATGCGTGATGAGCAATGCGTGATGCGTGATGCGTTAGGGTTGGGCAAGTGGTCCAGGGAGTTCGATCCTGTCATCCTGAGCGCAGCGAAGGATCTTGTCGGGGCTGCCAGATCGCTGCCGAAGATCCCGATGTTCCCTTCGGCACCTTTGACCGCCAAGAAGATCCTTCGCTGCGCTCAGGATGACAGAATTCGATCCTTAACCAACGAAGGTGACACCAGGCAATTGTGCGGATACTCACACATCTGGAGTTGTCGGCATCAGGAAATAGCGAGCCGAATCTCCGCCTTTTTGCGCACGGATGTTCCATCCTGGGGCCGTTGCGTAGGCCCCGGCAAAGCCGTATAATAGGGCATGACCTCCCAATCCCCCTCCCCTGCCGGGCGCAAAAAACTGATCCTGGTGGACGGTTATGCGCTGATTTATCGCGCCTATCATGCCCTGCCGCCGAACATGATGACCCGATCGGGCGAGCCGACCAACGCCGTGCTGGGCTTCACCCAGATGCTACTCGACGTGCTGCGGAAGGAGCAGCCGGACTACACGGCAATGGCACTGGATCGGGGCCGCTCGTTCCGCAGCGACATGTCTGCTGCGTATAAAGCCACCCGCCCGCCGATGCCCGACGACCTGCGCCAGCAGATCGGGCGCTGCCGCGAGATCATCGAGGCGATGGGGATGCCCATCTTCGAACTGGAAGGGTTCGAGGCCGACGATGTGATCGGCACCATCGCCGAGCAGGCCGAAAAAGCCGGGGTGGACGTGCTGGTCATCACCGGCGACATGGACGAACTGCAACTGGTCACCGACCAGACGCATGTCCTCACCCCCACCGGGCGCAACCGCTTTCAGGAGACCATCGAGTACGACGAAGCCGCGGTGACCGAGCGCTATGGCTTCGGGCCGGAACGCATCCCCGACTACAAGGCGCTGGTGGGCGACAAGTCGGACAACATCCCCAATGTGCCCGGCATCGGTGAAAAGACAGCCACGGCGCTGATCCAGCAGTTCGGCCCGCTGGAGAACATCCTCGACCACCTGGACGAGGTCAAGCCGCCCAAAGCCCAGCAGACCCTGCGCGATCACACCGAGCAGGCCCGCCAGAGCAAAGTCCTGGCGACCATCGTCTGTGACGTGCCGCTGACCCTGGACCTGGACGCCTGCCGGATCGCCCATTTTGACCGCGACAAGCTGATCGGTCTGTTCCGCCAGCTCGAATTCAACCGGCTGTTGAATAAGATCCCCGGAGCCGAAAGTGCCCCACCCCCCCCGACGCGCACCGGCCCCAACCAGCAACTCAGCCTCTTTGCCGACGGCGCGCACGACAGCGCGGCAGCCGCGATGGCCGCCACCGAAGCAGCGGTAGCGGCAGGCGAAATGCCGCCCGGCTACCACCTGATCACCACTCGCGCCGAATTAGAGGCGCTGATCACGCGGCTGCACGAAGTCGAACGGTTCTCCATTGATACTGAGGGCACCGCGCTCGATGTGCTGAAGAGCAAGCTGGTCGGCATCTCGATCTGCCCGGCGGAGGGTGAGTCGTATTATATCAACGTGGGCCACGAGGAACCGCGCCTGGACGTGGAGACGGTGCGCGAAGTGCTGGGGCCGATCCTCCAGGCCGCCACGCCGAAGAAGGACGCCCACCACGCCAAGTACGACATGATCGCCCTGGCGCGGGCGGGAATGCCGATCAGCGATGAAGGGCTGGGGCTGGACAGCATGATCGCCGCGTTCCTGACCGGGGAAGTGAAGGTGGGGCTGAAGGATCTGGCCTTCCGGCTGCTGGGTGTGCAGATGACACCCATCGAAGACCTGATCGGCACCGGGCGCAACCAGATCACGATGGACCAGGTGCCCGCGCTGAAGGCGGGGGCCTACGCCGCTGCCGACGCCGACATGACCTACCGGCTGCTGGAGAAGGTGCTGCCCCCCGTGCGCGAACTGGGGCAGTGGGATCTGCTGACCGAGATCGAAATGCCCCTGGTGCCGGTCCTGCGCGACATGGAGACGACCGGCATCGCCGTGGACGTAACCGTGCTGAAGGAAATTTCAGACGAACTGCACAAGCGGATGGAGGTCATCCAGGCCGATATTTACGACCTGGCAAAGCACGAGTTCAATATCAACTCGTCGCAGCAGTTGGGCGTGATCCTGTTCGAGGAGCTCCAGATCGGCACGGGCAAAAAGACCAAGACCGGCTATTCCACCGCCCAGGAAGTGCTGGACGACCTGCGTGGGCGGCACCCCATCGTCGATCAGGTGATCGAGTACCGGCAGTTGACCAAGCTGATCTCCACCTATGTGGACGCCCTGCCCGCGTCGGTCAACCCCGACACCGGGCGGGTCCACACCTCCTACAGCCAGACGCGGGCCAGCACCGGGCGGCTCTCGTCGTCCGACCCGAACTTGCAGAACATCCCGATCCGCACCGCCGAAGGCCGGGCCATCCGCCGCGCCTTCGTCGCCGACAACACCTCGTCGCATCCGGTGGTGGATCGCCCCGCCGTCCTGTTCGCCGCCGACTACTCGCAGATCGAGCTACGCATCCTGGCCCACATGACCGGCGAGGAATTGCTGGTTGAGGCGTTCCGCACCGGGCAGGACATCCACGCCGCCACCGCCGCCGAATTGTTCACTGTGCCGATCGAGGAGGTTGTCTTCGCCCAGCGCAATTTCGCCAAGCGGATCAACTTCGGCATCCTCTACGGCATGGGCGCGTTCGCCCTCTCGCACGAAATCGGCGTCCCGATGGCCGAGGCGCAGGCGTTCATCGCCCGCTACTGGGCACGGTTCCCCAAGATCCGCGCCTACATGGACCGCACGATCAAAGAGGGGCGCGAGTGCGGCTATGTGACGACACTGCTGAACCGCCGCCGCTACATCCCCGAACTGGGGGCGAGCAACCCCAACGTGCGCCAGAGCGGCGAGCGCCAGGCGATCAATGCCCCGGTGCAGGGCACCGCTGCTGACATCATCAAGATCGCCATGATCAACCTCTACAAGCGGATGCCCGAACGCAAGCTGACCGCCAAGATGCTGTTGCAGGTGCATGACGAACTGGTCTTCGAGGCCCCGGAAGCCGAGTTGGCCGCCCTGAGCGAACTGGTCTGCGAGACGATGGAAAGCGCTTACCCGATGGACGTGCCGCTGAAGGTGGAGACCAAGAGCGGGGCCAACTGGGGGGCGATGGAGTGAGATGTGGGG
>JBBSAN010000832.1:0-3412 GCA_038252265.1 Chloroflexia bacterium | reverse complement strand
TGCGCCCGCCTCCCCGCCGCGCACCGAGCCCGCGTCGCTGGCCTCCGGAGACCCCCCGGAGGCATCATCGGGGGCGTCCATCTCACCCCATGGGCCGCGAGCCTCATCCAGCGCTTCTGCCACCGTATAGCCCTTACGCTGCACCACGCGCGCGATCCGCTTGATCTTCCCGGCGAGGGGGGGAGTCTCCTGGACCGCCGTGAGAACCTGGTGCTGGGCCTCGGGGGGGAGCCGCCCCAGCGCCCGGATTGAGCTGGGGGAAAGACCCTGTTCCTGGACAACGGGGCGCAGGTCCGGATCGACATTCAGGACCGCGAGCAGGCGTTTGCGGGAGCCGGGACTCATTTCGATGCCATGACGGTCCAGCACGACCTGCCAGGTCACCGGGGGATGGGTCGCCTGCCAGCCTGTCTGGAGCAGCAGGTCGTGTAAAGGGGGAACTTTCGCGGCGAGGCTGGCGCTCGGCTCCTCTAACAGTGCCGCCACCGCCGGGCCACACCCGCAGGCGACCGCGTTCTCGGTGTAGTAGAGGACCTGCAAGGCCGCTGCGGCCGCTAACGTGTCCAACGGCTGATGGTGTACATTTTCCAGCAGGCGCATCCGCTGGACCTGCACCGGGGTCAGGACTGGCCAGACAATGCAGAGCATTTGCTGCCAGCCTGCCGTCAGGGCCGCCCGATAACGGCGATAGCCAAAGATCAACTCGTAGGTGCCATCGGACCGATCCATCACGGCCGGGAATTGAACCAACCAGGGGGCCTGCTCGGTGCCTAGACTGGTCTGAAGTTCCCGCAGATCCCCCGGATCCGGACGCGGATTCAAATGGCTCAGGATCAGGGCGGTCAGCGGAAGTTCGCGCATGCCGAGCGGGCTGGGTAGCCCGACCGGGCCCGCACTCGGCGCGGCCGGCCCCCCGATGGACGGATCGATCCCGCCCAAGACGGCGCCTACCGCCGCTGCTTGCTGGGCAAAGGTCGTCCCGGCGGCACTCATCGTCCACCCTCCTGCCGGGCGGCTGGGATCCCCGGTGATCCGACTACAACCCGCGCCGCATGGTCTACACGGTCCATGATTGTTCCCTCCGGATGGTCATTACGAGGCATTGCCAAACCAGGTCGTGGGCTCCGGCGTGGCTCCCGCCACGTCGGAGTGAGTACCGATCCCGCCGCCGCTCAGGCGGCGTTGTTGACAGAGTTGATAAAACACCGCGGCCTGCGGCACATCTGGAAGCGTTTGGACATCCCGATCATTGCCTTCAATAACCTGAATGGTGCCCCAATCCAACCAACGGCGCAGGCCCGGGAGGCGACTCCAGCCCGGAAGATCGACACCAAGGTCGTTGACCTGGCGCAGGGGAATCGTGCGCCAGCGCAGGCGGAGCAGGCCCCAGACCCGGATCAGGTGACCCCCAGGGAGGAGCGGGTCGACCGGGCCGGTCACCAGGTATTCCGTCGCCCGCCAGCTCAACCAGGCCACCCCCCAAATACCGAGTCCCAGGGCAAGAAAGGCCAGTCCGAGGAGGGTCGTTTGGTCCAGCAGCGGACCGAGCAGCTGGGCGACAGGAACTTCCCATCCGATCAAGGCGGCCCCATCCTGCCGCAGATGCAGCCCTATCCCGATAAGACTGAGACCGACTCCCAGGCTCACGCCCCCCTGCCCCAGCGGGCGCATGAGGCTCACCCGATGCGGATGGCACCGGCCCAGGACCTGCTCCCCTTGCGGTACAAATGGATCACGTTCCATACTCAACCTCCTTTGGCACCAGTGCTATCCCCGCGCCCCGCGTCTGGGCCTGGACACTCTTGGTCGATCCCGACCCGCCAACGGCACACGTGCCCGAGGACCTGATCGCCGCCACGATCCGTTCGATTCGATTCCCGCACCTTTCTAAATATGATCGGGATAAGGGACGGATCGTTCACCAGCGCTGGGGATCGGCCCGCCAGCCCCAGCGGGCCCCGAGTAGGCGGGGCCCGCTGCACCAGCAACCGCCCGACCCCCTGCCTTCCGTAACTCACCCGATCCTGCTCCGCGCGGGGCCCGTCGCCCCGCCACACCTGCATCCCCCACACCAGTAGCCCGCCAGCCCACCCAACGCGAAGCCCTCCGCACCCATTCCCGGCCGCATCTGGCACGGGGCTCCTGCAGCCTTTGACCGCCCCAGACCACTGTCCTACGCACACGAAGTCGGTCCGCCCAGACGAGAAGATGTCACCGCGCCAAAAAGGGTGGTCCGCCGTGAGTGCAGGCGTCAAAACAGCCATAAAATGATCATAATGCCCCTGCGGGCCGGGCGGGCCAAAGAGATAACCCCATACGAAGGAATATTCCTAAGACCCTCCAGCACGAAATATGATAAGGCGCTCCCCAACCAATAAGGAAGGTAGAAAGGATAACCTGCCGCCCGGCTACAGCAACGCGCAACGCAGCCGGTTCAGAAGGTAGGCAAGCCTAACGCCTCCCCCAAGGTCACCTGCTGGGGTATGCTATCATTCGGATTGCCGGTGGGGTCGAACGCCGGATCCATCGCATGTGTCCAACAGGGTCCCCACAACCCCTCGGGCTGCCCCTCGGTCCGGAGCAGTTGCGGAATGCTGGTGACCAACACCGGAACGGCAGAACTCCCGGCCTTGGGCTGAATAATAAAGGACTGCCGCCAAAGCGTCGCCATGGGCAACACGGCATCTTCGGTTCGCACCACGATCAAGATCCGGGGGAACCGCGGGCCAAAACGGGTCTCCCAATACGCGCGATGGTTGGCAATCAAGGTGTTGTATCCTTGAATCTTGCGCTCGACGATCAGGGGGTGCTGGGATCCGGACTCGAACTCCAAAAGCAAGATCCGATAGATCGTCGGCAACGTCGCCTCGGCTTGCACCTGGGCGGTCAAGGTCGCCGCCGTCGGCCAGTCCGCACTGGCGAGTTCGGCCCGTTGCCAGGCGGGCCGCAGAGCCTCCTGGGCCAGCCGAACCGGGGACCACGGGGGGGGGCCCAACCGCAGGACGATCTCGGCGTCCGGCCGGATGAGCTCCGACTTGCGCTTACCATACGGGATCCGAGCTTTGTCTTCATCGCGCCAACCCACCGCCACAGGGGCGGCAGCTTTCGTATAGCTCTGGCGCGCCAGGGCGAAGAAAAAAGACCAGACTTCATTCACGGCGAGCAAGTGGCCCGTCGTCTGATTCGGCAGGGCGATGGTGGCCGGGTCAAACCGGACTTTGGTCCGGGGCGTCCCGGGGGGCAGAGGTTTCCCTCCCGGCGGCAGTTCTAGGGCCCAGCGCCCATTCCAATCCAGGTGATAGACCCAGGGAGGGCGCCGGACGGCACTGATTGACTTGGCCATCCAGGGGGGAGTCGGCTCCAGACGCGTCAGCATCCGCTCCCGGTACAGTGGGGCGATTTGTTCACGCGC
>JBBSAN010000831.1:0-3430 GCA_038252265.1 Chloroflexia bacterium | reverse complement strand
GGCGGTGGACTTCGCCATTGGCGGCACCCCGGCTTTTGCGCTGGGCCGCCCGCCGGGGCACCACGCCCTGGACGACCGGGCGATGGGCTTTTGCTTTTTCAACAACGCCGCCATCGCCGCCCGCCATGCCCAGCAGGTCCACGGTGCGGCCCGCGTCCTGATCGTGGACTGGGATGTCCACCACGGCAACGGCACGCAGGCGACCTTCTACCTGGACGGCACAGTGGCCTATTTCAGCACCCACCAGTACCCCTTCTACCCGATGACCGGTGTGCTGACCGAGCGCGGGGCCGGGGCAGGCGAGGGCACGATCTGCAACCTGCCTCTCCCGGCGGGCTGCCGCGATGCCGACTATCTCGCGGCGTTTCGCCAGGTACTCGTCCCTTTTGCCACCCGCTACCAACCCGACCTGATCATTGTGTCGGCGGGCTACGACGCGCACGAGGATGACCCGCTGGGTGGGATGCTGGTCAGCACCGGGGGGTTTGCTGCCCTCACCGCCGAAGTGCAAGCCCTGGCCGAGACGCTCTGTAGCGGGCGGCTCGCGCTGGTGCTGGAGGGCGGGTACAGCCTGGAAGGGCTGGGCGCGGGGGTGGTCGCCACGCTCGAAACGCTGGAAGGCACGCCATCTCCGTCCATCGGTGGTCAGGTGTCGCCCGCCGTCCGCCGGGTGATCGATCAGGCGCGGACGTTGCACGCGCTAGCTTGAGTCGCCCCTTCGATGTTGTTTCCACCCCACCCACGATAACCCCTGTGATGCCGCCCGTTTTCCCTTGCACCGCCCCTCGATCCGCTGTACAATACGATACATAACACAGCATATCTAGCGATATCTAGCGCCGCGCTAAAGTTTCACCTGCTATCATCCGTCATCTTTGTTAATCGCCCACCATTCCTGCCAGGAGACCTGACCATGCCCGATGTTGTGCGCAACGTGCGTGATGAGGAAGCGTTCCGCCGCACCGAGTCCCAGAATTACCAGTTGCAACAGCAGATGGACGAGCTACGCCGCCAGTTGCGTGAGGCGATTGCCCGCCAGCAGTGGCTGGAAGAGTTGTACAAGCAGAACGAAGGCCGCCTGGCGCAAGTGCAGCTCGCGCAAGACCAATTTGTCCAGTCGATCACCCAGACCCTCAACGCCCGCCAGGTCGATGATCAGCGGGTGAAGCAGCAGATCGCCGAGCTGGCTCCTCGTGTGGACGAGCCGCAGAAAGCGATCCGCGAAATCCGTGCGCAGGTCATCGAATTGAGCGACAGCCGCCGCACCGACCGCGAACGCTTCACCGCCGACCTGCGCCAGTATGAAGGCTTGCAGAGCCAGTTGCGTGAGGTCGTCGCCCAGATCGGGATGATCGCCGATGCTCAGCGCCAGTTGCGCGATGTGGTCCACGATCTCGACACCGTGAACGCCGACACGCGCCAGGAGATCCAGCGGGTGAGCGAGATGCAGCGCATGGAAGAGCAGCGCCTGCGCCGCCAGGGGGTGGAGCTTCAGGAGATCGTCGAAGGCTTGCGGGTCCAGTTTCAGGATACTGTGTCGCGCTCGCAGCGCATTGACGATGTGCGCCGCCAGGTGATCGACCGGATCGAGTCGCTGGAAGATACGGTGGGCGAGTTGCAGCACGAGGACACGCGCCAGGATTCGATCCTGCAACGGCTGGACAAACAGATCCTCGAAAACCATCTGGTCCTTCAGGAACGGGCCGAGACCGTGCGGGCCGCCTTTGAATCCGATCTGACTGAGGTGCGGCAGATGGGTGACCAGCGTACGGATCGCCATATCGGGCGCTTCCAGCAAATTGATGAACGGCTGCGCGACCTCGAACAACGCCTCACCGAACTGCCGCCGTTGTTTGACCGTCTGGCGGTGCGTGACCTGGAGATCGAAGCGGAGCGCGAGCTGCAGGAAGAATTGCACCTGCGCCGCGAAATCGAGGGGCTGGATGCCCAGCTTCAGGAGATGCGCGCCCGGCGCTCGCAGAAACAGGCCGAACTGGCGAAACGCGAGGTGCCGGGGCTGATCCGCAGTGTGCGCGATGCGCGGCCCCCGGCCCGCTCCGACGACGAATACCCCACCCCGCCCGGAGGTTCCCGCTAACTGATGGATGCATACGCCCCGACCGACCCCCAGGGTCCGCCCGATGCCGCCACGCTCCAGCAGGTGGTGCGGCTGGGTGCCGCCGTGCGCGAGAACATCAGCCGGGTGATTGTTGGCAAGACCGAGGTCATCGACCGCGTGCTGGTGGCCCTCTTGTGCGGGGGCCATGTATTGCTGGAGGATGTGCCCGGCCTGGGCAAGACGTTGCTGGCCCGCAGCCTGGCAAAGAGCCTGTCGTGCAGCTTCGCCCGCATCCAGTTCACCCCCGACCTGCTGCCCAGCGATGTGACCGGCCTGTCGGTCTATAATCAGCAGGCGCAGGATTTCCAGTTCCGCGCCGGGCCGATCTTCAGCCAGGTGGTGCTGGCCGACGAGATCAACCGGGCCACCCCGCGCACCCAGTCGGCCCTGCTCGAAGCGATGGAGGAGGGGACGACCACGGTGGACGGGCAGACCCGTCCGCTGCCCGCGCCGTTCCTGGTGCTGGCGACCCAGAACCCGATTGAACTGGAAGGCACCTTCCCCCTGCCCGAAGCGCAGTTGGACCGCTTCCTGATCCGGCTCAGTATCGGCTACCCCGAAGAAGCCGAAGAAGAAGCGATCCTGGTCCGCTTCCGGCGCAGCAGCCCGCTGGTCGATCTGGGGCCGGTCGCCACTCCCACCGACTTACTGGCGGCGCAGGCTGCCGTGCGCACTATCGAGGTGTTGCCCGAGGTGCGGCGCTATATCGTGGCCCTGGTGCGCGGCACGCGCAACAACCCGGCCCTGGAACTGGGGGCCAGCCCCCGTGGCTCGTTGGCCCTCTACCGCACCGCACAGGCTTATGCCGCCCTCCAGGGGCGGCTCTCGGTGCTGCCCGACGATGTGAAGGCGTTGGCCCCGGCGGTCCTGCCCCACCGCCTCATCCTCAACCCCGAAGCGCGGCTCCGCAACCGCAACGTGGCCCAGATCGTTACAGATTTGCTGGCGACAACGCCGGTGCCCGTGGAACCGGCGAAAGCCGAGCGGTAAGACGAGCAATGAGCAATGAGCGATGAGGACTGAGGAGGCTTTCAAGTCCCCTCTCATCTTATGCAGTCGTCATGCCTGAGTAGTTCGACAATGTCACATTAAAAAGTGGCTTAGATACGCACAGATGGGGCCGTGCGGCAGTCGGTGATTGGGGCAAGATACAGCCGTCGCACGCTTGCTGACCGCGCCAAGCCTTGATCCAATTCATGACTTGTCCAATGGATTAGGGCTTATGCTAGCCGTATCTGTCCTTTGCCTAATGTGACATTGTCGAAGTAGTTACCCAGGCTGTCATCCTGAGCGTAGCGAAGGATCTTCTGT
>JBBSAN010000830.1:0-3432 GCA_038252265.1 Chloroflexia bacterium | reverse complement strand
TCACGGAGGCAGTAACCGCCTCCGTGAACGGGCCGAACTGGGCATCAAGGCGGTCGATCACTGCCGGGCCTGCGCCCCTCCCAGGCCAACGAGCAACGCCTCCCGTTTGCCCGCGACACTCTCGCGCAGCTTGGTGAAGCTGTCAGAGAACGATTTGACACCCTCGATTTCGAGTTGCTCGGTCACCTGGTCCATGTCAATGCCGACCGCTGCCAGCCGCCTCATCGCCTCGTGCGCCGCGTCCAGGTCGGCATCAATGGTCCGGGCCAGCTTGCCATGATCGATAAAGGCGGTGACACTCTGCGGAGGCATCGTGTCCACCGTGTCGGGACCGATCAGTGCATCCACATAGAGCGTGTCGGGATAGTCGGGATTCTTGGTGCTGGTGCTCGCCCACAGCGGGCGCTGCACGTTGGCTCCCTGGGCTTTCAGCGCGTCCCAACGCGGGCCGCTAAACGCCTGCTGGAATTGTGCGTAGGCCAGCCTGGCATTGGCGATGGCGGCCTTGCCCATCAGCGCCTTGATCTCGGCACGCTGGGCGTCGTCTTTCGCCGCGTCAAGCTTGTCCTGCAACTGCTTGTCGATCAGCGTGTCCACGCGGCTGACGAAGAAACTCGCCACCGAGAAGATGTCGTTGATCGGCTGGCCTTCTTCGAGTCGCCGCTCCAGGCCGCGCATGTAGGCATTCATCACGGCACCGTAGCGCTCCAGCCCGAAGATCAGGGTCACATTGACCGAGATGCCCCGGTAGATCGCTTCCTCGATGGCCGGGATGCCCTCGACGGTTGCCGGAATCTTAACCAGCAGGTTCGGGCGGCCCACCCGCTCCCAGTACTCGGTGGCCTGCTGGATGGTGCCGTCGGTGTTCTTGGCGAGTTCCGGCAGCACTTCCAGGCTCACCCGCCCATCGGTGTGGCCGGTGCGCTCGTAGATGGCGCTGAACAGATCGCAGGCATCTTGAATGTCCTTGATTGCCACACCTTCATAGATTTCATCAACCGTTTTGCCTTCGCGGACCATCGCTTCAATGGCCTCGTCGTAGTCGGTGCTACCGCCGATGGCCTTTTCAAAGATGGTCGGGTTGGCGGTGACGCCGACAATGCCGTCGTCAATATAGCGCTGCATCTCACCGTTGATGAGCATACCGCGCCGGATGTTGTCGAGCCACGGGCTTTGCCCGTACTCGGCTAAAAGCCGGTGCAAATTCGTTTCTGCCATAATAGACACTCCTCACTAAAACCCAGCCCCATCACACAACAATGGAGATAGTCCGGCACCCCGTTGTGCCCCTCATATTCTATATACGTAAGCGGGTTCCTGGCGGGACTTCAGGGTAAACCTGCATGTTTGCTACTCTGGTAGCTGTATTCAGCATACGGCGTGCCAGGGATGAAATATGTACCCGCTATAGGGCAGCCATGAAATCGTCAGGTGCAACACCTGCCTGACGTAAAATACCACGCAGTGTGCCAACTGCCAGTTCAGCGTGTAGTGGGACGACACAACCTACCTCTCCATCAGGATTTTGCTTCTTCAGAATGACATGACTACCTTGTTGTCGCACCTGCACAAATCCCAGGCGTTCCAGAGCACGAATGGCTTCAGCACCTGAAACGCGGCGCAATTTAGGCATAGGCGGCCTCGAAGGTTGTCAGCAAAGGCCGTCCCGTGTCCGGCAGTGGGAATTCCGACAAATAGAGTTCGGTCGCTTCTTTCAAGTTCCCAATGGCTTCTTCAATCGTCTGGCCTTGACTTACTGTCCCTACTTCTGGGCACTCGGCAACGTACAAATCATCTTCCTTGTGAACAACGGCAGTAAACGTTCGGATGGTCATTGTGCAACTCCCTTCTCTAGCCAGCTACTCAAGGAGTAGGGTTCCCCAGATGATCGTAACCGACCGGCGGCTCAGGCGTCTGTTGTTCGCCCAGCAGCGCGGCATAGAGCGCTTCGTGCCGGGCCAGCGCGGCGGCGTAGATCTTCTGGTGGGCCGGTTGCGGCGTGTAGGTCACCCCCGGCGCGACGGGGACCGATCCGGCACGGGGGATGGCCCCCAGCGCCTCCAGCGCCAGCAGAGCGTTGCCCCGGCTGCTGGCTTCGTCTACCGTGCTGGCGGTGATCGGGCGGCCCAGCACATCGGCCATGATCTGCAACCAGGCGGGGCTATGGAGCAGGCCCCCGCCGCTGGCCGTGAACCGCGCCGCCTGGGGCACCTGGGCGACCAACCCCCGGTAGATCAGGGCGAAGCGGTAGGCGACCGCCTCCAGCCCGGCCTGCAAGATCTCTAATGGTGTGGTGGCGAGACTGAGGCCGATGATCGCAGCGTGCGCGTTCGGGTTCCAGCCGGGGCTGCGTTCCCCAGCGAAGAACGGCAGCATAGTCAGGCCGTGCCCGTCGGGCGGGAGCTTCGCCAGGGCTGCTTCGGCCACATCAATTTCGTCCAGGCGGAGGGTGCGGCGCATCCACTCAAACAGGTTGCCGCCGTTGCTCAACGCTCCGCCGAACAGCGCCCGTTGTCGGTCCACCCGGTAGACCCACAGGCCGGGCGGCAACCGATCCACCCCGCCCGGCACCACCACCCGCATCGCGCCGCTGGTCCCCACCGTCAGGGCCACCTCTTCCGGCGTATCGCAACCGCTCCCCAGGTTGGCCGTCACGCCGTCGCCCACGGCGGGGAACCAGGGCACCGCGCGCAAGGCGGGCCAGCGGGTCGCATAGGCCGGGGTCAGCCCGGTCATCGGCTCGGACACATCGGTGAGCGTGCTCAACTGCTCAATATGGACGGGCAATTGGTCCAGCGTTTCGGCGTCCCACTGGAGCGTGTGCCGGTTGAGCAGCCCCGTCCACGAAGCGAGGGAGAGCGAGCAGGGATGCACCCCCAGGAAGCGCAGGGCCAGGAATTCGCCAATCGACATCCAGTGGCGGGTGGCGGCAAAGACGGCGGGTTGCGTCTTGTGCATCCAGAGGAAGCGGGCGGGCAGATAGCTGGTGTGGGCCACGCAGCCGGTGCGCTCGTGCAGCGCCTCCACGTCCCAACTCTGGCGGATTGCGGCCACTTCCAGCGCCGGGCGGGTGTCGGCCCAGGTGTAGACCGGCGTGGTCGGCTGCCCCTGCGCGTCCACCCCCAGCAGGCTCGACGCGAGGCTGCACATCCCCACCCCGGCGATCTGCCCGGCCAGCGGTCCCGCCGCTGCCAGCACCTCGTCAATTGCGTTCGCCGCGCTCTCGACAATATCCGCGATGTTGGCTTCCACCCCACCATCGTCGGTGACATTCAGCGGATAGTTCGCCTTCTTCGCCAGCCCCGGCACCTGGGTGCCGCTCCGGTCCCAGACCGACGCACGGATCGACGACGTGCCGATATCCAGGCTCAGCACCAGGGGCGGTTCGGGGGTGAGCGCAGGCGGGGGAGTAGTCATGAGCCTCCAGGCGGG
>JBBSAN010000829.1:0-3445 GCA_038252265.1 Chloroflexia bacterium | reverse complement strand
CCCTGCGTATTACATAGACAGCAGCGCCCATGCTTCCGATGCGAACTATGGCATAGGTCTTGCTTAGAGGCGTTGACTTTCTAGCGCGAAGCCCCCGGCGGGGCAGGGCAGCCGCGGTCGCCTCGTTCGCGCTCCGACTTTGTACAAGTGAGGTATTATTGTGGCTCAAAATCAAGCCGACGAACGCTTGCGACTCCGGCGGGTGCTGCCGGAGCGGGCCATCGCCCTGGCGATGCAGAATCGCTGGCGCGAGGCTGCGGATGTGAATCGCACCATTCTCAAGATCGATCCGAATGACGCCGACGCCTATAACCGGCTCGGCAAGGCGCTGCTCGAACTCGGCCAGATTCGGGAAGCGTACGATGCGTATACCAAAGCGGTCGAGCTATCGCCGACCAACATGATCGCGCAGAAGAATATGCAGCGGCTCGCCCCGTTGGTGCAGCAGGGGGCCACCGTCACGGTGCCCACCCGCGCCACCCCGACGGGCGAAGCGGTCCGCCCGCAGACGTTCATTGAGGAGACGGGCAAGACCGGCCTGAGCACGCTGATTAACCTGGCGAGCGGGCCGACCCTGTTGACCCTCACCGCCGGGGACCGCGTGATCTTGCGCGTCGATAGTGGCAGCCTGCTGGTCTACACCTCCACCGAGGCCGGATCGTACCTGGGCCAGGTGGAGCCGAAGCTGGCCCACCGGCTGATCAAGTTCATCGAGGGCGGCAACCGCTACAGCGCCACCGTGACCACGGTGAGCGAGAAGAGCCTGACCATCATCATCCGTGAGATCTATCAGGCTCCGACGATGCAGGGCCGCCCCAGCTTCCCGGCCAAGGCCGTCCCGGCAGCCTACCGCACCGCCCGCGAAGGCGTGGCCCGCTACGGCGCGGAGGACGACGACGAGGGCTTTGGCGAGGATTACGACACCGACACCGACACCGACGCCGAGGAGCCGGAAGAGGAAGCCGAATTCGAAGACGACGAAATCGACGACCGCTAACCCGCGCCCGTCTACTCCACGCAATCAGTGCGCCCTGAGGATTATTCCCCAGGGCGCTTCTTTTTGCATTTGCGATTGATAGTAGCCCACCCTCACTGTCATCCTGAGCGCAGCGAAGGATCTTGTCGGGGCGACCGGGCTGTCATCGAAGATCGAGATCTTGCCCTCAGCCCCTCGGACCGCCAAGAAGATCCTTCGCGGCGCTCAGGATGACAGGATTGGGGTAGCTCTACGCTTACCAACCCCCAACCCCCCGACTCGAAGCTCGGGATCTTGCGTTGAGCACCTTTGACCCCGAAGAAGATCCTTCGCTGCGCTCAGGATGACAGGGTTGGGGTTGTTCTACTCCTACCAACCCCTAACCCCTGACCCCCAACCCCCCGCCCCTATCTACCAACCTCCAACCCCCAACCCCCAACCCCCGCGTCACTGGTGCATCATCACATAGATCATCTTCGCCAACTGGGCGCGGGTGGCGAGGGCATCGGGGCGGAAGACCGGGCCGTAGCCCATGACCACGCCCCGCGCCACGGCGACCTGGACGTAGGGGTAGGCCCAGTGGCCGGGCGGCACATCCTGGAAGGCGGTGGTGGGCGTGGGCGCGGGCGTGGGGGTGCCGGGGCCGGGGGCGGCGAGCCAGCCTTTTGTCAGCACGATCATCTTGACGATCTGGGCGCGGCTGACCCCGGCGACCGGGTGGAAGTAGGGCCGTAGGGCGGGGTCGCACGGCTCGCCCGGTCCGCCGCAGGGGTAGCCGCCGATGACGCCGTGCGCGGCGGCAGCCTCCACGTAGCCGTAGCCCCAGAAGGTCGGCGGCACGTCGGCAAAGGTCGGGCTGGCCGGGGTCACCTGCGCCCAGCCTTGCGCCGTCGCCAGCATCTTGGCGAACTGCACGCGGGTCGCCGTCCAGCCGGGGCGGAAGGTGTTGTCATAGTAGCCGGTGACGACGCTCTGACAATAGAGATATTCGATGTAGGGCCGTGCCCAATCGGTGGGCGCGATATCGGTGAAGCGGATGCGGCAGGGACCGGGGGTGCTGGTCGGGATGGGCACCGGGTTGCCGTAATAGACCGTGATCGGCAGCGATTGGAGGGCAGGGGCGGCGCGGGGGCCGAGGAACAACTCCCCATCGTAGATGCCGGGGTCCATCTGCGTGCGCGAGTAGCCAACGGTGAAGGTCAGAGTCGTCCCGGCGGCGATGGTATTGGTGATGACCGAGGGGATGACGAACATATCGCCGCCGTGGACGGCATGAATCGTCAGGTTGAAGACGCCGCCCGGCGCGGGGATATCGCCCGCGTCGATGCGGATGCGGTAGCTGCCGTCTTGCGCGGGCGACATATGGACGGACTGGTTTGGCCCGCCGCCTGCTGAGGTGGCGACCCAGTCCCAGCGCGTGCCCGTCCAGTGGTCAATGTAGAGATAGAGGTCGAACGGGTCGTTCGCGTCGGTGCTGATGTCAATCGAGGCGGTGTTGGTCAGGCTGAATTCGTGGAACCAGGTGTGATAGGCCTGGATCGGGTTGTTGGGCAGGCGGCTTTGCTGGCTCAGGCCGTAGGCGTTCGCCGCCAGGCCCGGCAAGGTCATCGCCGTGGTGAAGGTCAGCACGGTCTGGTCGCGCAAGCTGTTGCTGTGGATCTCCAGCGCGGTCGGGTCGAGCTTTACGGTGCCGAGCGTGGCGGTGAACGGTTCGCTGAAGGTCGCCCCGCTGTAGAAGGTGTCATGCAGGACCATCTCATGCAGCCCGCTGACGACCGCCGGTCCCGCCACCCAATCTTCGGTGGTGCCGGTCAGCGTGCTCCACTGCCACGCGCCGCCGTACAGGTAGTGGCTGGCGGTGGACCCCAGCCAGGCCATGCCGGTGGGGCCGAAGACCTGCGGCGCTTGCCCGCTGAAGTAGTCCCAGGGCGAGTTGCCCAGCAGGATCAGGTCTTTGTCGGTCGGGTAGGTCGCCCAATCGGCCCCGGCCCAGAAGAAGGTGCCCGGCGCGGGCGTGGTCGGGTTGTTGACGAAGAACTGCCGCCACTCGCCCGCCTCCGGTCGCCAGCTCCAGTCGATCTGCCCGCTGGTGTGGCCCGCGTCATAGAGCGTGCCCGTGGGCGGGGTGCCGCCGAAGATGGCGGGGAAGCTCGGCGCGGCCACATTCAGCGCGACGGGCACCAGCGTTTGCTGTCCGCCACTGCTGACCAGCAGCGCCCCTTCGCGGGTGCCCGGTGCGGCGTTTGCGGGCACGTCTACCCGTGCTGTCACCTGGGCGCTGCCGTGCGCCGGGATGGTCACGCTGGCGGGGGAGATGCTACCGAGCGGCCAGAGCGCACGCCGGTAGAACGTCGCCCGGATACGCACCTGGGTATCGGGGAAGTCCTCGTCGCGGACCGCGTGCTGTAGCCCGATCCAGAGGCCATCATGGACACGGGTGCGTGGATTAGCGACATATCCCTCAAGGGT
>JBBSAN010000828.1:0-3456 GCA_038252265.1 Chloroflexia bacterium | reverse complement strand
GACCGGATCGGCACCCACCTCGAACGGAACGAGGTCGGACGCGCCATCCCTGAACCGCACAGGGAGAAGGATCTCTCCGCGCGGACGCCGGACGGCGCCGAGAAGCGGGACCACGACCGCGTCGCCCCGACGAACCGCGGGGCGGGCCGTGGCGACAGCCCCGCCCCGGCAGCAGGTGCCCGTAGCGGCAAGAAGGGCTTCACCGTGGTGACCCCCACGGCGGAGCCGGCCCCCGCGCGCCGGACGGGTGCCCCTGCGGCCAGCAACGCGGCAGCCAGCGCCCCGCCGGTGCCGGGTGCCCGCCGCCCCATCCCTGCCGGGGCCGCAACCCGTGCCGGGCGCGCCGGCAGCCGCCCCCTCGCCCGTGGCACAGTGATCGCGGCGCGAGGCATCGCCAGCCCGGTCCTGCTGCTGGGCTACGCCCTGCTGACCCTGATCGCCCTCTGGATCGTCATCGGCATCAACGTGGGCAACGTCAAGGCCGACATGTTCTACAAGCAGGGCCTGGCCTATGACAACAGCAGCCAATGGCCGGGCAGCATCGGCCCGTACAGCCGCGCTATCTCGCTGGCCCCCAACGAAGACTTCTACTATCTCTTCCTGGGCCGCGCCTACATGGAGTGGGCCAAGAACCACGATGCCCTCACCCCATTGATACAGCGGTCCGGGGGCACGAACCGCCCCGTCGCCACGCTGCTGAACCTGAGCGAAGAGGCCCTGTTGCACGCCCAGTCGCTCAACCCGATGAACACCGACCACTACGCCAACCTGGGCCGACTCTACTCCTGGTGGGGCAGCAACGGCGGCGGCAACGCCAAGCTGGCCGAGGCCGTTCAGGCTTACGAGACAGCCCATCGCTTCAGCCCCGGCAACGCGCAGATCTGGAACGAGTTGGGGCTGGCCTACTACAAGGCCGGGCGCTACCAGGACGCGATTGACGCGCTCCACGGCTCGGTTGCGATGGATGACCGCTACGCCCTCAGCTACTTCGTTCTGGGCGAGATCCTGCGCAGCGAAGCGTTGGCGCGGGCCACCCAGGATCCCACCGGGGCGGCCACGCTCGCTACCGAGGGGGCGGATGCCTACGCCAAAGCGGTCGTACTCGACCCCAGCCAGATCTACGACAGCGATTTCCAGACCCGCGTGGACTGGTTGAGCAACACGCACACGATCACGCCGGTGATCACCGCCTACCAGCAGGTGATCAGCACCACGCCCAGCAGCTCGATTGCCTATGCCGCCCTCGGCTATATGTACTCCAGCATCAACAATCTCCCGGCGGCTATCAGCGAGTATGAGCAGGGGGTCGGCGTGCAGTGCAGCGACTTCTATGCCCTGCAAAACCTGGCGACGGTCTATAACCAGGCCGGGCGCAAGGCCGATGCCCTGGCGACCTATAAGAAGGCGCTGGCCTCGGCCACCTGCAACGCCAGCGACGCCTATGCCAGCACCTGCCCGGCGCTGAAGAGCGGCTGCACCCCGCTCATCGCCAGCCGCCCGGACATGCAAAGCGCGCTCGACGCGATCCAGAGCGCCATTACCAGCCTGCAAAAGGAACTCAACCCTTAACGAGCAACGAGTGATGAGCAATGAGTGATGAGCGATGAGGTAATAGCTTAATCCCGCCTCATCACTCATTGCTCATCGCTCATCACTCATTGCTCATCACTCGTCGCTGACCTATGGACCAATACATCCTCGTCTTCATTGCGGCCCTGGCGATTGCCGCCTTCGCCATGCCCCTGGCCCGGCGTGCTGCTGTGCGCTTCGGCGTGGTGTCCGTGCCCAGCGCCCGGCGGATCAATGTCAGCCCGGTGCCCCTGCTCGGCGGGCTGGCGATCTGGCTCGGCTTCGTCGTCACCCTGGTCATCTTCGAGCGCGGCCCCATTGTCGAGTCGGCCAGCATCCTCCTCGGCGCGACGCTGGTCATGCTCGTCGGCCTGTGGGATGACCGCTGGGGCATGAAGCCGCTGGTCAAGCTGGCCGCCCAGACCCTGGCCGCCGGGTTGCTCGTCGCCTTCGGTAATGTCCAGATCAGCGTCCTGCGGGTGGATGCGCTGAACATCCTCGCTACCATCGTCTGGATCGTCGCCATCACCAACGCCTTCAACCTGATGGACAACATGGACGGCCTGGCAGGCGGGGTGGCAGCCTGGGCGGCGGCTTTCTTCTTCATCCTTGCCACGCTCACCGGCCAGTATTACGTGGCCCCCCTCGCCGCTGCGCTCACCGGGGCCTGTATCGGCTTCCTCTACTACAACTTGCGCCCGCAGACCCATTTCATGGGCGACACCGGCAGCCTCTTCGTCGGCTTCATCCTGGCTGTCGTGGCGATCAAGCTGCGCTTCCCGCCGCCTTACAACACCGACTCGATCACCTGGATGATCCCGCTCCTGGTGCTGGGCGTGCCGCTGTTCGACACGACGATGGTCACCCTCTCGCGCCTGCGCCGCCACATCCCGGTCACCCGCGGCGGGCGCGATCACACGTCGCACCGGCTGGTGGCGCTGGGCTGCACCCGGCGCGAGGCTGTGCTCATCCTCTACCTCGCCGCCGCGATCCTGGGTATTGCCGCGCTGATCGTCATGCAGGCGCACCCGCTGGAGGCCTATCTGGTCGGGGGCGGGATCGCCGCCGCCGCCGCCTTCCTGCTCTGGCGCTTCGAGCAGGTGCCGCTGATCGATACCAACCCCCATGACCCGACCTGACCCGGCGCGCTACCGCGCCATCTTCTTCGACGCCGGGTTCACCCTGATCTATCCCGACCCGCCGGTGCCCGTGGGCTGCGCCCAGGTCGCCACCGCCGAGGGCTTCACCATCACCCCGGAGCAGGTCGCCGCAGTCCTGCCCCGCGCCGAAGTCCGCTTCCACCACATCCTACGCGATCAGCCCGACACCTGGGCCTCCGACGAGGCGCTGGTAGTCTTCTGGCGCGGTTTCTACGGGGCCATTTTCGAGGCGCTGGAACTGCCGCCGGGCGCAGTGCTGGATCGCTGCATTGACCAACTCTACCATGTCTACAACGAGCCGGGGGCCTGGGCGCTCTATCCCGACGCCCTGCCCGCCGTCCAGGCCCTGCACGCCGAGGGCTACACGCTGGGCATCATCTCCGACTGGGGCACCCGCCTGGCCCACCGCATCCTCCTGCCGCTGGGCCTGGGCCGCTACTTCGACTTCATGGTCGTCTCGGCCAGCGTGCGCCTCGCCAAGCCCGGCGCGGCCCTCTACACCGAAGCCCTGAACCGCGCCGGGGTCGCCCCCCACGAGGCGCTCCACATCGGTGACAACTACGTTCTCGACGTGCTCGGTGCCCGCGCCGCCGGGATCACTCCCGTCCTGCTCGACCGCGCCGACCACGCCCGCTCGGTCGATTGCCTGCGCATCACCACCCTCGCCGCCCTCCCCCCACTCCTGGCCGAACTCGAAGGCCGGGCGTCAGGGGTCGGGGGTCAGGGG
>JBBSAN010000827.1:0-3458 GCA_038252265.1 Chloroflexia bacterium | reverse complement strand
TCCGTTCCCCAATCTGTTAGCAGCTTTTACTGCGCCCCTTGCACCGCCTCCAGCGCGGCGGGGTTCTCCAGCGACGAGATATCGCCGAGGGGTTCGCCCAGGTAGGCGCGGCGGACGAGGCGGCGCAGGATCTTGGCGTTGCGGGTGCGGGGCAGGTCGGTGACGAACTTGATCGCTTCGGGCTTGAGCGTCTTGCCCAGGTCGTGGATGATGCGGGCTTCGATTTCGGCGCGCAACGTCTCGTCGGGCGTGCGGTTCGGGCGGGGGATGACGAAGACGACGATGGTCTCACCTTTGAGCGCATCGGGCACGCCGATGGCCGCCGCTTCCAGCACGCCGCCGTGGGCCACCGCCGCGCTCTCCACTTCGGCGGGGCCGACCCGCTTGCCCGCCACCTTGATCGTGTCGTCGGAGCGGCCCAGGATATACCAGTAGCCGTCGGCGTCGATCAGCGCCCAGTCGCCGTGGACCCACAGGTCGGGGATGCGCGACCAGTAGGCTTCCAGGTAGCGCGCCTCGTCGCCCCAGAAGCCGCGGGTCATGCCCGGCCAGGGGGCGCGGATCGCCAGTTCGCCCACCGCGCCGCGCACGGGTGCCCCCGTGTCGTCCACCACATCGGCGGCCATGCCCGGCACCGGGGCGTTGAAGCAGCCCGGTTTGAGCGGCAGGAGCGGCAGGCAGCAGAGGATGCCGCCCGATGTTTCGGTGCCGCCCGAATAGTTGATGATCGGGCGCGTGCCTTCGCCCACATTCTGGAACAGCCAGCGCCAGGGATCGGGATTCCACGGCTCGCCGGTGGAGCCGAAAAAGAGCAGGCTGGACAGGTCGTGCTGGGCGAACCAATGGTCGCCCTGGCCCATTAGCGAACGGACGGCAGTGGGCGAGATGCCCATGTGGGTGATCCGGTGGCGGGCCACCAGCGCCCACAGCCGGTCGGGCTGGGGGTAGGCAGGCACCCCCTCGTACATGACGCACGTCGCGCCCAGGATCAGGCTGCCGCTGATCAGCCACGGCCCCATCATCCAGCCGATATCGGTGATCCAGAAGATGCGGTCGCCCGGCTGCACATCGAAGCACTGGGCCATGTCCTGCGCGCCCTTGATCGGGAAGCCGCAGTGGACATGGAGCGTGCCTTTGGGCCGCCCGGTCGTGCCGCTGGTGTAGATGATCATGTAGGGGTCTTCGGCGTCGGTCCGCTCGGTCGCACAAAGGGCCGATTCTGCCGCCAGCGCCTCGTGCCACCACATGTCGCGCCCCTCCTGCCAGGGCACCTCGCGGCCCAGTCGTTTGACGACCAGCACATGCTCCACCGTGGGGGCCAGGGCGGCGGCTTCGTCGGCCACCTCTTTCATGGCGACATGATGCCCGCGCCGCCAGAAGCCATCGGTAGTGATCAACAGCCGCGCCCCGCCCAGGTTGAGCCGTTCGGCCACCGCCGCGCCCGCGTAGCCGCTGAAGATGGGGATGTAGATCGCCCCGATCTTGGAGACGGCCAGGGTGGCGATGGCGACTTCGGGCGTCATTGGCATGAAGATGCCGACCCGGTCGCCCTTCCCTAGCCCCAGCGCCTTGAGCGCGTTCGCCGCCCGGTTGACCTCGGCGTATAGCTCACGGTAGGTAAGGGTGCGGACCTCGCCGTCCTCGCCCTCGGCGATGATCGCGGGCTGGTCGGGGCGCTCGCGCTCGGCGTGCTTGTCCACCGCATCATGGACGTAGTTGTACTGTGCGCCGACGAACCAGCGCGGCCACTGGATGCCCCGCGAGAGGTCCACCACGTCGGTGTACGGGGTGTACCACTCGATCCCCAGGTCTTTCACCACGGCATCCCAGAACCAGCGAATGTCGGTGGTGCTGCGCTGCATCAGCTCTTCGACGCTGCCGATGCCGTGGGCGTCCATGAACCGCTTGAGGCGGCTGCGGCGCAGGTACGCCTCGCTGGGCCGCCAGGCAATGTCGGGCGAGTCGCTGTCCTGGCCGATCGGGACGGGGGTTGGGGGTTGGGGGTTGGGGGTTGGTAGGGGGGTGTCAGACATCGTTGTCTCTCCTGGTGATCGCTTGGTAAACCTTGATGGCGTTTGAGGGTGGGTAGGCCCGCTTGATCCGGTGCGACCAGTTGTTACCCAAGTCAGCCGTTGTGCCTATCTCCTGGGGCACAACGGCCACTTGCGCTCTTTGCGCCCCTGGTTGAGATTCCATCGTTTGTTTTGCCCCTTACCCTTGCGTTAGCGGGGTTTAATCAGCGGTAAGAATCTCGGTGACGCTGAGGGCCAGGTCCGGCAAGAGCGGAGAGGTGAGCGTGTCGCCGCGGCGAAAGGTGCCGTGTTCGGCGTAGGCGGTTTCGGCGTGGTGGAGCACGGTGATCAGCTCGGCATCGGGCTGGACGATCCAGTATTCGGGGATGCGGGCGGCGGCGTATTCGGCGCGCTTGGTGACGAGATCGCGGTCAGGATCGTCGGGGCTGACGATCTCAATCACGAGGTCGGCCCCGCGCCAATAGTCGTTGCGACGACGCGGGTCTTTGCCATCCAGCAGGGCCAGAATATCCGGCTCTCGTACCTTGCCTTTGATCGTGCGGAGGCGCAAAGGCGCGCACCGCACCCGCCCACCACGCGGCACCACAAAGTCGCGCAGGGCAACGAGCAGATAGAGGAGAATCGCCTGATGGCGATCTGTCGGCATGGGTACGGCCTCCAACATCCCGTCGTTAAACTCTAACAGGGTGTGGCTGTATTCGGTCAGTCGCAGATATTGCTCGACCGTCCATAGCCCCTGGAGCGCGTCCAGATTGAGGTTGTGGTCAAAGCTCAGTGGGGTTGGGGGTCGATGCAGATCCAGGGCCATAGGGATAACCTCCTTCTGCACCCATTATACCTTAACGGGCAACATTCGGCTGCGTTTGACAAAATGATAGGAGCAGCCCGGCGGCAGTTCGCCCGCGTTGGTCAGGGGGAAGTCGCGGCAGATTTGCGGGCGGTCCTGGTAGATGCCGCAGGAGGCTTTGCCGTCGTACCACTGGAGATGGGTGCAGCGCCAGACGGGAATACCATCGGCGCGATGGTAGGCGACGACGAGATGCTGGCGGATCTCGACGATGGCCGGGGTGCTGCTTTGTGAGGCGTCCACATCTTCCCCGGTGACGGGGTCGGGTTCGACCAGGAGGATGCGTTCACAGCACACCCCGCACTGCTTGCAGGTGCCGATCAGGATAGAGTCGGGCGTCTCGCGCCCCGACATGCTCTGGGTTAGCTCTGCCATATGGGGATTGTAGCACAGGCGCGGACGGGCGGCAAGGCGGGACGAGGTACGAGGTACGAGGTATGAGGTATGAGGTATGAGGTATGAGGTATGAGCTTCGTTCTTTTCGTTTCGTGCGTTTCGTCTCTTCGTGTTTTCGTGGTTCAACTGTCCTCTCCGCCTTTTGGCCGAGGCGCTTTACAACTGCTGATACCTTGTCGTAG
>JBBSAN010000826.1:0-3459 GCA_038252265.1 Chloroflexia bacterium | reverse complement strand
CGAGCGTAACAATGGTGGGCAATTTGGCCTTATGATCAGATGACCGGCAAACAAGATAACCTGGCCGCGCATCTTGGCGTGGGTGGGCGCCCGTACCCACTTACCCCTGGGGGTGCCGGCCGCCGGGGGGGGGGCCACCCTTCCCCCCGGCGTGCTATGAGGAGGCTGTTTGATGCAAACAAACACCGTGTTACCGCGTCCCGGCGGCGACGTCCTCGTAGACCAGGCGGGCAGCGGCAGTGATCCGTTGCCCGCCTTCGTGGCCGGGGACCTGATCTCCTTTGCCGGGCGGGGCGATTGGTATGGCCGGCTCAGTCGCTGGATCATGCGCACCGCAGGCGAGGGTCCCACCTACTCCGTGCATACCGCCCAATTCCTCGACGCAGGCCGGTACCTGGAGTTCGACATCACCGTGAAGATCAAGGCGACCGGCGAGATCCTGCGCCAACATCAGGCGCACGATATGTGGGAACGCCGGGGGTTTGAGGTGTGGCGATGCCAGGGGTTGACCGACACGCAACGCCAGGCGATCACGCAGCAGGCGCTCAAGTATCTGGGCGCGAAGTTCGGCTTCACCAAGGTCTTTACCTATACCCTCGACGGGCTGCTCAACAAGCTGGTAGGCCGCGAGGTTTTCTTCTTTCGGCGGCTGAACCACGATCAGCGCTACCCGATCTGCTCCTGGATCACCGCGTTTTCCTACGACCGGGCCGTACACTATCAGTTTGGGGTCCCGCCCGAATGCGCCGATCCCGATGCGATTGACGACTGGGTGAACACGCATCCAGATGAATGGGTGCGCGTATTCCGGCTCGATCAATACGCATAGGGCGTGGACGCCAGTGCGCTGCGGCTTACGAAAGAAAGGCATAAAACCATGAGTCTCGATGAAGAGGCACTTGAGTACCACAGCCGCGCCCCGCACGGCAAGCTGGAAATCACCCCCACCAAGCCCTGCCTGACCCAACACGATCTGGCCCTGGCCTATACCCCCGGCGTCGCCGCGCCCTGCCTGGCGATCGCCCGCGACCCCGATATCGCGTTCCAGATGACCATGCGGGGCAATCTAGTCGCCATCATCACCAACGGCACCGCCGTGCTCGGCCTGGGCAATATCGGCCCGCTGGCGAGCAAGCCGGTCATGGAGGGCAAGGCCCTCCTCTTCAAGCGCTTTGCCGACATTGACGCCATCGACCTGGAGCTGGCGACCGAAGACCCGGAGCAATTGATCGCGGCGATCCGGCTGCTGGAGCCGACCTTCGGCGGCATCAACCTCGAAGACATCAAAGCGCCCGAGTGCTTCCTGATCGAGGAGCGCCTGCGCGGACTACTCCAGATCCCGGTCTTTCACGATGATCAGCATGGAACCGCGATCATTTCGGGCGCGGCCCTGCTCAACGCCCTGGAACTGGTCGAGAAACCGCTGGCCGATGTGAAGATCGTCTTCAGCGGCGCGGGCGCGGCGGCGATCGCCACGGCACGCTTCTATATCGTGCTCGGTGCCCGCCGGGAAAACATCATCCTCTGCGACCGTGCCGGTGTGATTTACCAGGGTCGCGCGGACGACATGAATCCCTACAAAGAGGAGTTCGCCACAACAGCCCCCGCCCGCACTCTGGCCGAGGCCCTGGTCGGGGCGGATGTGTTCGTCGGCGTTTCGATCAAGGGCGTGCTCACCCCGGCGATGCTGGTGACGATGGCCCCGCGCCCGATCATCTTCGCCCTCGCCAACCCCGACCCGGAGATCGACTACGAAACGGCGCGCGCCACGCGGCCCGACGCCATCGTGGCGACCGGACGCTCCGACTTTCCCAATCAGGTCAACAACGTCCTGGGCTTTCCCTTCCTCTTCCGCGGTGCCCTGGATGTGCGCGCCACGCAGATCAACGACGCGATGAAGATCGCCGCCGCCCGCGCCCTGGCCGCCCTGGCGAAAGAGGAGGTGCCGGACGCAGTCGCCAAGGCCTACGGCCTGACCGACCTCTACTTCGGCCCCGATTACCTGATTCCCAAGCCGATTGACCCGCGCGTGCTGCTCTGGGAAGCGCCCGCCGTCGCGCAGGCGGCGATGGAGAGCGGCGTGGCACGAGTGTCGCTCGACCTGAGGCACTATCGCGAGCAACTGGAAGCCCGCCTGGGCAAGTCACGAGAGATGATGCGCATTGTCTTTAACAAGGCGCAAACCGCGCCCCAGCGCATTGTGCTGGCCGAAGGTGCTCACGAGAAGATGATTAAGGCCGCGCACCAGCTCATCGAAGAGAAGATCGCCCAGCCGATTCTGGTGGGCGACGCCGAGCAGATCCGGGCGATTGCCGCGACCCAACACCTGAACCTGGCCGGGATCACCATCTGCGATCCGCGCTTCGCGCCGGAACGGCAGGAGTATGCCCGGCGGCTCTATGAACTACGCCAGCGCCGGGGCGTTACCCCGAAGGAAGCCTGGGAACTGGTGGCGAATCCCCATTACCACGCCTTACTGATGCTGGAGCAGGATCAGGCCGACGGCGTAATCCTGGGCCTGAGCTTCCATTACCCGGAGCTACTCCGCCCGACCTTGCAGATCATCGGCACCACCCCCGCAGATGGCGTCGCCGCCGGGATCTATCTTGTCACCACCCGCAACCGCGTCCTGTTCTTTGCGGACACCGCCGTCAACATCGATCCCAATCCCGAGCAACTGGCCGAGATCGCCATCCTCACCGCCCGGCTGGCCTGTGATTTCGACATCACCCCGCGAGTGGCCTTCCTGAGCTTCTCGAACTTCGGCAGCGTGCGCCACCCGCGCACGCAGCGGATTCAGGCCGCGCTGGAGATCGTGCGCCAGCGGGAGCCGGATCTGCTGATTGATGGCGAGATGCAGGCCGACACGGCGCTCTCCGAAGAAATGCTGGAGGGCACGTATCCACTGAACCAGTTGCACGGCGCAGCCAACGTGCTGATCTTCCCCAACCTGGAGGCGGGCAACATCGCGGCCAAGCTGGTGCAGCGGCTGGCGAGCGCGGAAGTGGTCGGGCCAATTCTGGTGGGGATGCGCAAGCCAGTGCATATCCTGCACCGGGGCCATGAGGTGAAGGACATTGTCAACCTGGCGGCGCTCGCGGCGGTGGAGGCGCAACAGCGCCAGCGCTGGGAAAGCGTCACCAGCCCGGCCCGCATCGCCGGGCTACAGCCTCTCGCCAGCGCACAACGTTAAGACTGCGCGCTAGGATAGAAGATGAATTCTGATTTTGGCTTCGCTTTTTGGATAAATCCCATTGGCGTGCGCCGCGTTGCGAATAGGCAAAAACGAGAGCGACCCCCGGCACCTCAGGGCTGATGCATTCTCGGAGGATGGCTTTGTTGCGGTGGGGGCCGACCCGTGTGTCGGCCCCCACCCCAGCGAGTGCATCAGCCCTGAGGTGCCGGGGGTCGCTCTCGTTTTTGCCTATTCGCAACGCGGCGCACGCCAATGGGATTTAT
>JBBSAN010000825.1:0-3469 GCA_038252265.1 Chloroflexia bacterium | reverse complement strand
TTTGGTTATACGCGGGTCCCTGAACCACACTCCGTTTGGCTGATCCCTTGGTTTCTACCAATTATCCATCAAAACCGCGGCGCCCCACCCTCCCCTACGCACTGCGCGGCAAAAAACTAACAAATATGGTATGATAGAGGGCGGCGATCATACGGATTAGAGCGGAGTTTTAATGGCGACCACAGACCGTAGCGAGGAGCAGGCCGAGCCGATTGCAGCACCTCGTGAGGGCCACCCTTCCCAGCAGCACGACGATCAGAGCAGCGCACCGCCTGAAGCCCGGATCAGCCCCGACCCCTCCGGCGAGGACAGCCCCGACTCCGCTCCCGTGACCCCGCCGCCGCCGGCCTGGGAGCCAACCGGGGAGAACGGCCACGAGGCCACGCCGGTCGCACCGGGCATCCCGTCCCCGACGCGTGCCGTGCGCCGGGTGCTGCTGACCCGCTCCGTGCCGGTGCAGCCTGCCCCGCTCCCCGATTCGCCCCTGCCACCTGACGCCGCTATTCCTGCGGAGGATCGCCGCCCAGCCGTCAACGAGGGTCAGGACGGGAACGAAACGCTCTATGTAGCACAGGAGAACGGCCCCACCTCGGTCGCCACCGTGCCCGCGACAGCACTGGTGGGGGACGCCCCCGCCGACACAGCCGTCGCGGAACCGCCCCCGGTCGTCACCCCCCCGCCGGTCCCTATTCGGGTGGACACCCGCGAGATCGAGGAACGCCAGCGCCGCTATCGTGCCCGACTGGCTGCCGCCCCTCTCCTGCCGACCCTGCCCCTCGCCGCCGAGGCCACCACCACCCCCGCGCCAGGACCACTGGCCGGGATAAGCCGCTTCTGGCTCTGGCGCGGGCGCGGATTGTGGGTCGGCGGCATCGCCATCGCCGCCGCGCTCTTCGCCCAACGCCTGATCGTGGATGGTCGGCAGATTTTGCCGTCGATCCATTGGTACGCGGCGGCGATCTTCCTGATGATCCTGGGCTGGCTGGGCACCTACCGCAACCAGACGTTCCTGACTCTGCCGATACCCCGCCGCGCCGCCGCGGGTACGTTGCCGGTGCGCGTGGTCGTGCTAGCGGCCCCCCGCCGTCGCCCCCGGCTGGCCTTACCGGCGGTGGTGCCGCGTGCCCTGGCCGCCCGGCTGGGCGACCGCTGGCGCTATCTGATCGCCTTCCTCGCCCTGGCGCTGAACCTCTACAGCGTCAACCAGCTTCGCAGCGATTATTACTCCACGGTCGGCGGGGTAGGCTGGGTGCTCAGCCTGATCCTCTTGCTCCTCGCCTTTGTGGGCGAACACCGCCAGGTGACCCGCGACATGGATACCGGGCGGGCCGACGATGTGGAACGCCGCACCGACTGGCGGCCCTCGCCTCGCGTCGAGTGGACGATCTTCCTGGCCCTGTTTGTGATTGCCTTTGCCCTGCGCCTCTACCGGCTGGACGACTGGACCACCGGGATGCACGGCGACGAGGGCGAAGCGGGCATGGATGCGATCAGCATCATCGAAGGGCACCCCGTTTCCCCGTTCCTCACCGGCTGGTTCAGCCAGCCCAACTTCTATTACTGGGGCATCGCCCTGACGATGAAGGTCTTTGGCACCGGTATGGGCGGGCTGCGGATGTTCGCCACCCTGGCCGGGGTGCTGATGATCCTGCCGTTCTACCCGCTGGTGCGCCAGTGGTTCGGCGTGCGAACGGCGATGATCGCCACCACCTTCCTGGCGATTTCGGATGTGGCAATCCACTTCAGCCGCCAGGAATTCAGCAACATCACCACGCCCAGCCTGCTCGTCTTCGGCTTCTTCTTCCTGTTCCGGGGCCTGCGCAACATGCGCACCCTCGAGTTCGTTCTGGCCGGGTATGCCTTCATGCTCAGCCTCTATTTCTACCTCGGCGGGCGGCTCACCCCGATCCTGGTGATCGCTGTCTTCGCCTACTTGTTCCTGCTCATGCCGATCGTGCGCCTGCCGGAGGTCTACCGGGCGATGCGCGGGCGGCTGCCGGGCGTGGGCCGCACCCAGGCGGTGTCCCAGGCGGTCGCCGCCCAGTTGCGCGGGATCACCCATTACAGCCGCCAGATTATTATCTGCCTGATCGCCTGCCTGTGCATGGTCTCGCCCTGGCTGATCTACTTCATCGATCACCAGGCCGAATGGAACGGGCGCTCAGGGGACAAGCTGATCTTCAACAACCCCGCCCGCATGGCCGCCCAATACCCCGACGCCACCCACACGCCGCTCTACATCGGGTTGCGCGCCCCCCGGCCCGACGATGTCTACCCTTTCTCGCCGGTCGTCTTTGAGCAGACCCCCAGCAGCATCAAGCTCAGCGATGATGGCTTCTGGGTGCGGGTGCTGTGGGACCAGACGACCACCTCGCTCTCGATCCTGACCTACCGCTTCGATGCCAGTTCGGTCTACACCTTCACCCAGGAGCCGGTAGCGAAGCCGATTGAGGCGGCGCTGATCATCCTCGGCATCGCCTGGGCATTCTGGCGCTGGCGCGACACACGCATGGCCGTGCTCTCGATGTGGTTTTGGTCCACCGTGCTGATCGGCGGCGTGCTGACGATTGACGCGCCCTACATGGCCCGCTTGGTCGGCGTCATTCCCACGCTGGCCGTCTTCGCCGCCCTCCCTTTGGGCAAGATCAGCGGGGAATTTGTCGCCGTGATCGGCCAGTGGGACTGGCGACCGCAGATGCGCCGGGTGGGGCAGGTTGTCAGCACCGTGGTGGTGGCCGGGATTCTCCTCTGGCTGTTCGGCCAGAACTACAGCGATTATTACTTCCGCTACCTCATCAATTGGCCGTTCACCGAAGTCACCGGCCAGGCCTATTTCGTGCGCCAGATGAATGGCATTGTCACCGCTGAGAATCGCCCGACGCCTAAGTATTATGAACTGGGGATGCACCTGATCTATTGGGGCCACGGCGATAACCGCTTCTTGAACCACGGCACCGATGGGATCGATATGGTCAATCCGAGCCAGGAGTTGCCGATCATCAACAACGGCGACCAGGACGTGGTCTTTGAGGTCTGGGAACTGAACAAGCAGTACCTGCCGATTATCAAGGCGTATTACCCCGACGGGGTGCAAGCGCCGTTTAATTACAGCGCCGACGGCAAAGGGAACTACCTGTTCACCTCCTACCGGGTAACGAAAGAGCAGATCAACGCCCAGCGGTTCATGGTGGCGACCTACACCCCGTCGACCGGCCCGGCCATCCAGCGCCAGGAAACGACCATCGGCAGCGACAGCCCGCCGCCGCCCACCCTCACCTACCCGGCGACGGCCAGTTGGACCGGCGGCCTGGTCGCCCCGGCCTATGGCAAGTATCGCTTCCGCCTGAGCAGCCCGGCCACTTCTAAGCTCACCATTGACAACGTCGCCGTCTTGTCCACAACCACCTCGGCCACGCAACTCGAAGGCGAGGTCATCCTGGCCCGTGGCGTGCATGACGTGCGGCTGGAA
>JBBSAN010000824.1:0-3470 GCA_038252265.1 Chloroflexia bacterium | reverse complement strand
GGTTGGTGTTTGTTCGTACCAACTCCCAACCCCTATCCCCCATCCTCAACAGTGGCGGACTAAGGGATCAGGGGCCAGAAATTAAGAAGTAAGAAGTAAGAATCAAAATACGCAATACGCAATACGCTAAAGATGATCACGTTTCACGCTTCACGCTTCACGTTTCACGCGTGTCCAGCACCAGCTTGTAGCCCACGCCGCGGACGGTCTGGATCGAGAGGCTGCTGCCCGTGAGCCGATCGCGTAGGTGGGCGACGTGGACATCGACGGTGCGGGTGTCCCCGATGTACTCGTAGCCCCAGACCTTGTTCAGCAGCTTTTCGCGCTCCAGCACCAGCCCCAGGTTCTGGGCCAGCATCAGCAAGAGGTCATACTCTTTGCTGCGTAGCTCCACCCCCGTCCCGGCAATCGTCACTTCGTGCCGGTCGGGGTCAATGACTGTGTTGCCCAGCACGCGGGGACCGGTGAATCCGGCACGCAGGGCAACCACCGGGCGGCGCAGCACCGCCTTGACGCGGGCCACCAGTTCGCGGGGGTTGAACGGCTTCGCCAGGTAATCATCAGCGCCCAGTTCCAGGCCGACGATCTTGTCTACATCATCGCTGCGGGCGGTCAGCATAATGATCGGCAGGTCGCTCTCCCGGCGCACCTGGCGGCAGACCTCCCACCCGTCCAGGCCCGGCAACATCAAATCGAGGATCATCAGCGCGGGCTGGGCGGTGCGGTACAGGCGCAAGGCCTCGTGCCCATCATACGCCGTGACCACCCGAAAGCCTTCGTTGTGCAAATACAACCGCACCAACTCCACGATATTCTGCTCGTCGTCCACGACCAGGATCGTTTTGTCACTCATGCTGCCGATTATACTCCACCCCACGAGCGCCCGCAATGGGCGGGTGCCCGGCCCTGGCCCCACGATGCTTAACATAAGCAGGGCCGACGCATCTAAATTAGGCACAGGCAGGAAGATTTCCGCCCAAAACGGTCCGAGTTGCGATAAAGTGCCGTGCCTGGCTGCACCGTGAACAAACTCACGCCTAATCCCGGCACGCCTAATTTAGATGCGTCGGCCCTGCTTAACATAAGTATCTTCTTGCATATACCCGCCTAAATGTAGTAAAATGAACGTGCCATCCATCCATCCAACATTAAACACCGAGGCCCGGGGTCTTCGGCCTTTTCAGGGGGATGATCGAACGCCATTGGAAAGTTTCGATAGGGTTGGTTTTGTGTAGGAGACATCCGATTTTATGAGTGCCATCGCTAATATTGAACCCCGTGATGAGAACGCCCCCAGCACCAATACGGTCTTGCTGGTGGCGCGTCTCCTCACCGCCCTACGGCTGCTCACCATCGGCTGTGTTGTCATCATCCTTACCGCGCTAGCGCAACAAGGGATTACGTCCCTACCCTGGGCCAACGTTCTCGTTGGCCCTCCGCTTTTGCTCTACGCGGTGGTGGCGCTGGTGCTGCTGGGCATCCTCCAGTTGTTACCACAACGCCCGATGTGGGTTGTCGAACTAAGCCTGATTGTCGATATCATCCTGCTCAGTTACCTGGCGCTGAACACCACCGAGGTGCTGGCGCTGTTTGTCCTGCTGCCGGTGCTGGCGGTCGGCATTTTGCGCGGCCCGGCCACCGGCCTGGCTCTTGGGGTCGTGGTGCTGGGTATCCACTCCTTTCTGATTGTCGTGCTGCCCGATCAGATCGCGCAACTACAGAGTGTATCCACCTGGCACGGCGAGATCTACATCCTGACGCTGGGGCTGTTCCTGCTGCTCCTGTTACTCTGGGTCAGCATGATGGCCGGGAGCAACGCGCTGCTGGTCCGCCAGCACGCGCAGATCGCCAGCCAGAAAGCGCAGCAAGCCACCGAGCGCTATGGCCTGGCCTTGCAACGGGCCAAAGGCGTCTACCACGTCACCTACACCCTGAGTGCCACCCTGAACTATGAAAGCGTGCTGCGGGCGATCTTCGAGGAGTTCGTGCGCGTGCTGCCGTTCGACGTGGGCATGGTGCTGCTGATCGAGCCGGGGAGCAACTTGCTCTACGTCTCCGGCTCCTACGGGTTGAACAAAGAAGAATTGGACTGCCGCATCGACGGGCGCACCGGGTTGCTGGGCCGGGCGGCATCGAGCGGGCAGGCCGTGATCGTCAATAACGTCCGCGCCGAGAGCGACATTATCGAAGCCTGGCCGCGCCTGGCAACCTTCTCCTCGGCCATGTACATCCCCCTGCGCTCCCGCTTCGAGCTATACGGGGTGATCGTGGTCTGCATCCGTGAGGGGCATTACGACCAGGATCAACTGGAGTTGATGGTCGCGCTGGGCAACAACGCGATCATCGCCCTGCAAAATGCGCAACTCTACCAGACCCTGCGCGAAGAGCGCGACCGGCTGATCAGCAAGGAAGACGAGGTGCGCCGCCAGTTGGCCCGCGACCTCCACGACGGCCCCGCCCAGACCCTGGCCCAGATCGCCATGAGCGTCGAGTTCATCAAGAAGCTGCTGGAACGTGCCCCGGAACGGGTGCCGAAGGAGCTGGATGAACTGGCCGACAAAGCCCGCCGCGCCAACCAGGATGTACGGACCATGCTCTTCGAGTTGCGCCCGGTCATCCTCGAAAGTGCCGGGCTGGTGGCCGCCCTGGAGTCCTACGTGCAGCGCTTCCCGTCCAGCGAGTTGCCCCGCGTCCACTTCAAGGCCGACGAGATCCAGGGCCGGGTCAGTCCGGGGGCCGAAACCACGGTCTTCAACGTGGTGCAGGAAGCGATCAACAACGCCAAGAAGCACGCCCGCGCCCGCAACATCTGGGTGACCTTGCGCCAGACCGGTGCCCAGGTGATCGTCACCGTGCAGGACGACGGCCAGGGCTTTGACGTGGGCGGCCAGCAAGACGCGGCGGTCAAGCGCGGCAGCTATGGCCTGCTGAACATGCGCGAGCGCACCGCCGCTAGCGATGGCGACCTGAATATCACCTCGGCACGGGGACGTGGCACCACCGTCAGCCTGACCGTCCCGCTCGCCAGCGCCTAGCGCCTCCCCAGCAGATCCGAACCCGGCGACCGGACGTGTTGCGCCCTGTGGCGTGCCTGCGCGTGCCGGGCGGCGCGGCACGCGCACCGGGGCGGCGGCGCGCCTACCGGCCAAGCAACCAGGCCCTTGCACAACATGCGTGCTGAATGGTATACTGCGTGTTAACCAACACCCAAGCTAAAGGCAATAAGAGGCGCACTGTGGGAGTTACGCCGACCGAGGGCAGCACGCAGACCATCATTGAATCGGGGGACGACACAGCAGGCTATGCCGGGCTGCAAGAAAGCGCTGTCCAGGATCTCCATGATGCCGCCGGACGGGTGATGAGCAAGCAGATCGAGAGCTTGCGCCGATTGGAGCGTGACGCGGCGGGCCGCCTGCGCGCGGCGACCGTGGAAGTGCAGCAACTGGAGCGCTTTCTCGACGAGGTCCACT
>JBBSAN010000823.1:0-3471 GCA_038252265.1 Chloroflexia bacterium | reverse complement strand
CCACAGATGCCACATCCACCGACGTTTGAGATGCCGACCGAGGACAAGCTGACCGGGCTGTTGAATGAACCGTACTTCCGCCATTTGCTGCGCGAACAGTTGACCGCTGCCGGGGCCAACGACGAGCCGCTGGTCCTGGCCTTGATCGACCTCGACCGCCTCGTGGCGATGAATGCCAAACATGGGGCAGACTGCGGCGATATCGTGATCAAAGGGGCGGGTCGGGTGTTGCGGGAGACGTTACCGGAGGGAGCGTACCTGTTCCGTTACGGGGGGGATGAGTTCGCGGCCCTCCTGCCCGGCACGCGGCTGGACGATGCCTTTACGCTGCTGGACACCTTCCGCCGCCAACTGGCCGGGACTGTCTTCGCTGCGGGGGATTGCGGCGAGCTGCGGATCACGGCCTCGATTGGCCTGGCGGCCTACCCCGGCGATGCGACGAACGCGGTGGAATTGTTGCGGGCTGCCGACCATGCCGTCTATGTTGCCAAGCAGACCGGGGCGAACAAGGTCGCCCTGCCCCTGCAAGACAATCGGATGATCACCAAAACCAGCCACTACACCGCCACGCAACTGAAGCGCCTGCGCGAACTGGCCGAAGCCGTCGGCAAGTCCGACGCGATCCTGCTGCGTGAAGCGTTAGACGATCTGCTGAAGAAGTACAACGATCAGTTGAAGCAGCGCCCGGTGTGAGGCGTGAGGCGTGAGGCGTGAGGCGTGAGGCGTAGAGAATACTGCGTATTGCGTATTGCGTATCCTCGTTACTGTCCACTGACCCCTGACCCCTGACCACTGACCACTCGTCACGGCATGTAGAAACGCTCGGCGTACTCCACCCCGATCTGCGCTCCGCCGCCTCGATCCAGGCCCTTCATCCAATCGAGGCGCGACTCGTCGGGGAACTGGCTGTGGTGGGCCAGGCTGGCAGCGAGCTTCTGCGGGTAGACCGCCCCGACATCCACCAGCACGTTCGGCGTCTGGGGCGTCCACAGGGCGATGTGCTTGATCTCGGCGCGCTGCACGTCGCCGGTCAATTGCTCGGGGTGGTAGAGCCGCATACTGGCCGGGATCAGCGCGTCGAGGGCGGCGCGGCCCACGGCGCGGTGGTCGGGGTGGTTCAGCAAATAGCCACTGGGATCGAAGGTGAACAGGGTATCGGGCTGGTAGAGCCGGTAGTAGCGGGCGATCTCGGCGCGCAGGGGCAGCGTGTTCTCCAGTTCGCCGTCGTGGTGGCCCATGATCTGCACCACCGCCACGCCCAGTGCCGTCGCCGCCGCCTGCGCTTCCTCCACGCGGGTCGCGGCCAGGCTCTCGTGGGTCCAATGGGCCTCGTTGCTGCCGATATCGCCGCTGGTGCAGATCAGCAGGAAGAACGCCACCCCGCGCTCGCGCAGCAGGGCCACCGTCCCACCCATCATCGTCTCCATATCGTCGGCGTGCGCCGCCACCACAATGGCCCGCTTCGTCTCGTCGAACGCCTCTAATCCTTTGTAGCTATCGGCCATGCTCCTGCTCCCTCACTTCTTGCGTGATGCGTGAAATACTGCGTATTGCGTATTGCGTCGTTCTGATCCCTGATCCCTGATCCCTGATCCCTTAAACCGCAAACCGCAAACCGCAAACCGCAAACCTCATCCCTCGTCTAGCATCATGAGGTCTGCGGGGGGCGGCAGACCGTGGGCCAGATCATGCACCAGGCGCATGGCGGGGCCGGTATCGTAGAGCAGGGTGATCAACCCCTGCAAGCGGGCGGTACTGCCTGCGTTGAACAGCTCGAACATCGCCTGCCGCCCGGAGAAGCCGCTGCCCAGCAGGTCCCAGCCCAGGCGCAAGAGCCGGATACGCTCCTCGGTATCGCCGCTGGGCGGGGTGAAGCTGTGGCGCAACGCTTCGCCCAATGTTGCCGAGGCCAGGTCTGCCTCGGTCGGCGCAGTCAGCAGGCCGTAGCCCATCACCTGGCGCGCCGCCGTCACAATGTCCTCGTACTGATCGATGCCGTAGAGTCGCCCCGCCGCCATCGTCGTCGGGTGTGGGACGGCGAAGCCGGTGGGGGTGAACACCGGGGCGGCTTCGGCAGCCTGGATCATCCCGCGCAGGATGGTCCCGTAGGTGATCGCTCGCGCCAGGGCGTTGTTGACGTGCGGCAGGTGCGCGGTCCCGGCGTATTGCGCGGCCAGTTTGATCAGGCCGACAAACACTTCCGACTTGACCGCCAGCCGCACCAGCACATGGTAGTGCGCCCAGGCCAGGAATTGCGCGTGATGGCGGTGGACATCGGCTACTTCGCCCATGAAGAAGATCCGGTCGTGGGGCACCAGCACGTCCTGGAACTCGATCAGCGCGTCGATCTCGTCAAAGCGCGAGGAGAGCGGGTGGTCGAAGCGGTCCGGCTCCAGGCCGAGCGGGTCGCGGCAGATCATGCGGATGCCCGGCGTGTTCACCGGCAGAGCGAAATAGATGACCTGCTCACGGGTCAGGTTGGGCGCGGGCGCGGGGATGCAGAGGATCTCGTGCGATTGCGGGGCGAATGTCGCCACCGCGCGCACCCCGCGCACCACCACCCCCTCGGGCCGCCGCTCTACCACCCGCAGAATGGCATCGGCGCTCTCCGGGCGGGTGCGGTCTACCACCGGGTCGGTGAAGCTGTGGCTCAAGGCCAGGTTGTTGTCACGGCAAAAGCGGGTGTAACGTTCGAGGTTGTCGGCATAGACCGGGTTGGTCCGCGCCAGGTCGTCCTTGATCGCCAGCAGGCCCAGCAGGATCAGCGGCACATATTCGGGCGAGCGGGCCAGGGTGCCGCCGGAGAAGCGGGCGATCAGTTCGATCATCCGCCGCAGCTCGACCAGATCGGCGGTGCTGTGCGGGGCGCAATACGACCGGGCGTAGCGCTTGCCATCGCCGGGGTCGAACGTGAGTATCTCTGTGTAGGCCGGGTCGCGCTGCATATCGTACAGCTCGCCCACCGTGTTGACGCAGCCGCGAAACGCCGGGTGGGTTGGCACATCGGCCACCCGCCATCCCCCCAACCACACATCGCGCCCATCGCGCAACGATTCGATATAGTCTTCACTGGAAGTAATTGCCATCTTGTCGCTCCGCGGGAGGTACGAGGTACGAGGTATGAGGTACGAGGTACGAGGTTTAAACGGTTGATGTATTACGGTTTTTCTCTGACGGTTTTGATAATGGCATTGAGGATGCGGATGAGCGCATCTATCTGAACCAGCGCTTCTGTAACATCTATATTGACGAGTTTGGACTCTTGAAACAGGCGCAGCCAGTACTGCGTTTCTCGGGCTTCCTTACAGGCGATAGACATTTTGGAGAGATAATCTTTCCGGCTTTGTCCTGACACTACATTTGCACTTTTTGATTAAACGTCATACCGGGGGCACATTTAGGGCCAATACGGCAATCTGCCGCAAGATGTGGACAGGCCCCGCGAACGGCCAGGCACGAATTGTAAAAAGT
>JBBSAN010000822.1:0-3482 GCA_038252265.1 Chloroflexia bacterium | reverse complement strand
GCCGGGGCGGGGCTGGCGGTTATGGTGCCCTTTTTTTTTGGCGTATTGGGGTTGGGGGTTGGTATCAAAACACCAACCCCCAACCCTCAACTCCTATCCCCCAACGCCTACTGGATCGGCGCGGTGATCGTCACCGGCTTGCCGTAGTCGCGGAAGGTGACGGTGACAAGGACGGCCCCCTGGCGGACGGCCCCAGGGCCGAGGGTCAGGTTCGCCAGCACCCGCTGGAACAGGCCGGTGTCGCGGGCGATCCAGACATCCCCGGTGGCGGCGCTCCAGGTCAGGCCGTTGACGGTAGGAATGCCCTTCGGGTCGAGCGTCATCTTGTAGTGGGTTGTGGTGACCCCGTCAATCGTCTCGTCGCCCACCGCCTGGATGTTGCTGGCGTACTGGATGACCCCCAGCAGTGAGGCGATGTTCAGCGCGGTCGGGTCGGCCCCCACGTCGGCAGGGTTGATCTTCGCCCAGGCGTTGCCGGTATCGGGGGCTTTGACGTAGCCCGCTGTGCCGATGGTGATCACTTCACTGGTCGTGCTGCCGCTCACCCCGGCGGCGGTCTGCTTGATATAGACCTTGTTCGGCGCGGCGTAGTCGGCCTCCTGCACGGCAAAGCGCAGGGGATTGGCCCCGCTGATCACCAGATCCATCGAGGACGAGGCGTGATAGCTGGCCGCCCCGTCCATGCGGGCCAGGCTGCTGCTCAGGCGGGCGGGGGTGCCGCCATAGCGCCATTCAAAATACTGCTGCCCGGCGTTGTTCATCTGCACCTGCCAGGCCGGGGCATAGGTGGGGATATAGGTCAGCACCCGGCGCTCGAAGGCCTGGATCAAGACCGTCTCCGCCTTGCCGGCGATCCGCACCTGCGACCAGTAGGCTTCGCTGATCGGCAGGCCGGTGGTGAACGTCCAGGGGTCGGACAGGGGCGCGTTGCCGACGATGCCACCCGCCCGCACCGGGCCGACGGCGTTGAGGAACTGCCAGAACACCTGAGGCACGTTGTGCTTGGTCGTCGGCTCGAAGTGGGCGATCTTGGTCGCCGCCAGGGCGCGGGCGGGGTCGTTGCCCACCGTGCCCGCCCGGTCGATGGTCGCGGTGACGTTCTGGCCGGTCTTGTCGGCGGCGGGATGGTCGCCCGCCGGGGTGTTGCTCACCCCCAGGAAGGCGGCATACGTGGGGCCAACCGTATCGTCGCCGTCGGAGGCGAGCGGGATGGTGGCGGGAGTGCGCGTCTCGTAGCTGTTGTTGCCCACCGCGATCTTGCCGCTGATCAGTTCGATGGTCAGCAGGCCATTGGTGACGAAGAACTTGCTGGTCCGGTCCCCGTTGATGTTGTTGATCTCCATCCGGCTCTTGTCGAAATACTGCACCAGCCGGGTGCCGCCGGGGGCTTCGGCGTAGGGTTCGCGCATGATCATGCCCGGCGCGGGTCCCCAGTACCACGAACGCGCTGCCGTGCCGTCGGCCACAACACTGTCGGTGCGGGTCCAGACGGCGTTGAACGCGCTATCGCCAAAACGCAAATTGGTGGCCCCGGCGGGGGCCGGTACGCCGGTGAGGAGCACGGCGGCGGTCAGCACGCCCGCGATCAGCCCCCGGCGCAAGGTTGTCAGCTTCATATCGGGATAGACCTCTCTAGGGTAGGGTAGAACGATGATCACAGCGATGGGGTCGGTTGGTCTATAGTAGCACGCGCCCACAGGCGGTGTCAAGATATGCGAACCGCCGGGCGAGGGAGAATGCATCAGCCCTGGCCCGGCAGGCGCAGCGCGCCCAATTTAACGGCATCCACGCGGGGCAATCGCCGATTTTTGTTTGACGAATCCTTCCCCATCCTCTATAATAGCCCTGAGTTTTCTATCATTGGCGTGACTGTTGTGGAAGAATTGCAGGATCTCATTTTCCTCGGCCTGGTCACTAACCCTACGAACGGTCGTTGTCCTGCGGGACAGCTCTACCTGGCACCGTCGCACGCGGCAAGATCCAACCCTTCACGGCGAGGGTATATCGGGTGGAGAACGTAGGCTGCTCGTAGTGTGTATGAGGTTTGGAGGAGTACGTGGCAACAAAGGCCCAAACAAAAGCACGTTCAAGCGACGTGATACCTCCCCCTGTTGTGCCGGATACTGAACTGTCCACCCCTGAAGCGGCGGTGCCCAAGCATATCCTGGTGGCCGACGACGATCCCTATATCCGCGAATTATTGAACGACTTCCTCCAGGGGGAAGGGTTCGAGGTTTCTCAGGCGGCGTCCGGCCAGGACGTGCTTCAGGCTATCGTGGGCCAGAGCTATGATCTGATCCTGATGGACATCCGAATGCCGGAGATGACCGGCCTGGAAGTGCTGAAACAACTGCACACCAAGCAGGTCGAAGTGCCGATCATCCTGATGACCGCGCACAGCACATCCAACATCGCCATCCAGGCGACCCAGCTTGGCGCGTATGACTACATTACCAAACCGTTCGAGTTGGACGATGTGCTGGCGACGATCAACCGCTATTTCGAGCGCCAGCGCCTGGCGAGCGAAGTCCGCAGCCTGAAGAGCCGCCTGGAAGGGCGCGACCCGGCAGAGCGCATCATCGGCAACAGCGCGGCCATGCAAACGATCTACAAAATGATCGGGCTGTGCGCGGGCACCGACGCCACCGTGCTGATCACCGGCGAAACCGGCACCGGCAAAGAGCTAATCGCCCAGGTGATCCATAACAACTCGCAGTTCCGCCACGGCAAGCTGGTCAAGGTCAACTGCGCCGCGCTGCCCGAAACCTTGCTGGAAAGCGAGCTATTCGGTCACGAAAAAGGTAGCTTCACCGGCGCGATGACCCAGCGCCAGGGCCGCTTTGAAATGGCGCACAAGGGCACCATCTTCCTCGATGAGATCGGGGAGATGAGCCTGAATACCCAGCGCAAGCTCTTGCGTGTGTTGCAGGAGCGCGAGTTCGAGCGCGTGGGCGGCACGATCACGATCAAGGTGGATACCCGTGTCATCGCCGCCACCAACAAGCGGTTGGAAGAAGAAGTCGCCGCCGGGCGCTTCCGCGACGACCTCTATTACCGCCTGAACGTGATCCGTATCAACACGCCCCCCCTCCGTGAGCGCCGCGAAGATATCGCCTATCTGGTCGAGCACTTCCTCGACAAGCATCGCTATAGTTCCAGCAGCACCCCGGCCCGGATCTCCGAGGAGGCGCTGACGGTGTTGCAGCAATACGACTGGCCGGGCAACGTGCGCGAGCTGGAAAATACCGTCGAGCGGGCCGTGATTATGGCGCAGGGGGGAGTCATCACCAGCCATCATGTCCTCTTCTCGGCCAACACCGAGCGCCGTTTCCTCGATCTGACCCGCCTGCTGCGCGAAGGGGTGTCCTGGGCCGAGATCATGGAAGAGGCCGAGCGGTTGACCCTGATCGAAGCGTTAAACCAATCGCGTGGTGACCGCGGCGAGGCCGCCCGGCTGCTGAGCCTGGACCGGACCATGCTCT
>JBBSAN010000821.1:0-3493 GCA_038252265.1 Chloroflexia bacterium | reverse complement strand
GTCCCGCACCACGGTGACCTGGACGCGACGATCATCGATCATCCGACCACGACCGAAGCCCGGTTCACCAACTACTCGCGGACATGCAGCTACCCGATTGGCCTGGCGATCTACAAGAAGTTCGACAACAACATTGACAACCAGCAGCTCTACGATTACCAGGTGGTGATCATCCCGCCGCGCACAACACTGACGCTGGTGGTCAACAGTCCGACCTGTGCCTACCAGGCCGACGCCTTCTATGGCAACATCATCACTTCGTTCGCGGGTGGGGTGCGCTACAACGAGCGGCGGCTGGACGACACGAGCGGCAACGGCACCAACTATTGCACGCGGGGCTGCAACCCGCTCCCGACGCCGGTACCGACGGGTGTGACCGACCTGAAGCCGAAGCTTTCGACCGACCACAAGTAAGCAGTACCCTTCGTCCAGGTAGGTGATCAGCGGACCCGGCTGGTGCGTTGATCCAAAAGAGAGGCCACTCCCGGTGGGAGTGGCCTCTTCTTTATGGGCAGGAGCCGGGCAACGCTGAATCGGGATGAATTAGGGTTGGGCCAGCCGGGCCAGTTCCAGGGCGCGTTCCGGCCACCAGGCTCCGGCGGCGGGACCGCCGTTGCAGGTGCCGTCAGACTCGCCGGGGCGCTTGATCCAACAGTAGGCATCCACCAGCGGGTCGGCGGTGGCGGTGGTGGGGGCGGGGCCGAGGGCGCGGCCCGGTGGGTTGCACCACTGGTAGTCGGCGGTGGGGCCGGTGCCGTTGCGGCTGGTGTCGATGATGAAGTGCTTGCCGTCCAGCAGGGCGGCAATGGCCTTGCCATAGGCGACAGAGTCGGCGGTGGTGAGGTAGTTCGAGACGTTGAGCACAAAGCCATCGGCCCCGGCCACCCCGGCGCTCTGGAGGCGGGTCGCCATGTCGGGCGCGGGGATCCAGTGGGCGTTGCCTGCGTCGAGATAGACGGCAGTGGCGGGGTTGGCCTTCAGTACCGCGACGGCATCCTTCAGCAAGTCGAGCCGGGCCTGCCGATCGGCGGCAGAGAGGCAGTCTTTCAGCAGGCCGAGTCCGTCCGGCTCCAATACCACCACTGCCCGGCGGCTGCCGATCCCTTTGGCGAAGGCGCGGACCCAGGTTTTGTACGCATCGGGGGCGGCAGCACCCCCCGCCGAGTACTGGCCGCAGTCGCGGTTGGGGATGTTATAGGCAACCAGCAGGGCCAGCGCCCCATCGGCGGCGATCCGGGTGACCCGGCTGTTCACGGCACTCTCGATGTCGGCGTCCCAGTCACCGAACCAATCGGCCTGGGGTTGGTCCGCGATTTTGTCGAGCAGCGCGGCATCCTGGGGGCGGCTGCTGCGCCAGGTGTCGGCCTGCTGCCGAGCGTTCGAGGTGGGGTCGATAAACCCCTTCGCCCCGGCGAACGGGCTCCCAGAGCGGGCCGCAACGGCGCTGGCGGTTGAGGACGGCGAAGCGGCGGTTGAGGTCGGAACGAGGGCCGCCGCAGATGTGGTCGCCGTCGGAGGAACGGGCAGATCACCCTGCGGCGCTTGCCCGTCGCGGATGAGCAGAATCGCCCCGACCAGCACCAACACCAGCAGCAACCCGCCGCCGAGCAGAGCGATTTTCCCGGACAGTCGCATCGATTCTCTCCTGTGTGGAGGATCTTCCATGAAAAGATGGGCTGAATGTAGCACTGCTGGGGTCGTTTGTCAATGTGCTATAATCGAAGCAGGGAGGGTTCGGCGTGATACGAGGACGCGATGTGCGGGCGGGGCTGCGGGCGGGCGGGGTCTGGCTGGCGGTCAGCGCCGTGCTGATCGTGATCGGGCGGCTAGGCGGCGAGGGCTGGGGGTCGCTGGTCGGGGCATTGTTGGTCCCGCTGGGGTTGCTCGGCGCGCCGGGCCAACTGGCGGTGAACTGGGGCAACCTCCAGAAGCCCGCCGCCGGGATGAACGGCTTTGTCGCGGGCAGCCTGGCCGGGCTGGCCGGGGCCGCCGCCGTGCTGATCCTGGGCCTGCCGCTGGGGCTGTGGCTGGTGGCCCACGGCTCCCCGGCCCCCTCGTCCGACGAGATGCTGGTGTTCACCCCCGTCATCGGCATAGTCGTCTACACCCTGGCGCTCCTGTGCCTGATCTTCACCATCTTCACGTCCACAACGCTCGCCATCATCGAAGCGCCCGCCGCCGAGTTCGAGTTCCCGACGAGGAATGAGGAATGAGGAATGAGGAATGAGGAATGAGTATCCGATGAGTGTACCTCCGCAATCCTCAATTTTTCGTCCCTCATTCCCTCCGGTTGGCCGGAACTTTTCGGGGGGGCATTCGTCTCTCTAAGTAGAAGGCTCTGACGGGAGCCTTGCGTCTGGCCCTGCCCGCCACGCCAGCGGGCCACCCACCACCCCGGTATTTCCCTATTATTCCAGGCTGTCTTTTCATTCCTCGTAACATATAACAGGAGAATAGCTATGAGCCAGGATTCGTCGGTCCTCCCGCCTGCTGCGGTGCCCCGGAACGCGGGGAGCGGTGCGGCCAACCGGGTGTTGCTGATTTTGTCGGTGGTCTTAACGGTGGTGCTGGGGGTGCTGCTGGTGGGGCAGCGCGCCGGGTGGAGCCTCGATACTCCGCAGGTGGTAGGGTTGGGGCCACGCAGCGGGGCGCGCGATGTGGGCGGCAAGGAGCCGGTAGTCGTCAGCTTCAATATGCCGATGGACCAGGGGGCGGCCCAGGCCGCGTTGCTGATCGAGCCGCCGACCGAGGGCGAATTCGCTTGGGACGGCCCGACAATGATCTGGACCCCCAAAGTGGGGTATCAGCGTGGGACGACCTACACCGTGGCGCTGGGGACCGGGGCGCGCAGCCCGCTGTTCCGCAACGTGGCCGCCGGGGCGCAGACGACGTTCCGCACGGCGGGGCTGCCCTCGGTCTACCGCACTGTGCCGCCCGCCGATGCCACCGACGTGGTGACGGGCACGACGATCACGATCCAGTTCAGCCAGCCGATGATCACGCTGACGGCGCTGGACAGCCAGCCCACCGTGGGCGATAAGATCACGATTGACCCCGCGCCCGCCGGACAGTGGCACTGGCTGGGGACGACCGCGCTGGGCTTCTATCCCGACGGCGGCCTCCGTCCGGCCACGCACTACACGGTCAAGGTGAGCAAAACGTTCACCGACCTGGCCGGGGGGCAGTTAGAACGCGATGTGAGTTGGTCGTTCAGCACGCCCCGCCCGCAGGTGGTCAGCGCCGACCCGGTGGATCAAGAAGCGTACATGAAGCCGACCGACCCGGTGGTGGTCCGCTTCAACCAGGCGGTAGACCATGCCTCTGCCGAGGCCGGGCTGAAGCTGAACCCGCCCATCGCAGGCACGGCGCAGTGGTCGCCCGCCTCCGATGTGCTGACCTACACGCCAGGGAGCAAGCTGCCGCTGTCCACCCCCTACCAGGCCAGCATGGGCGGGGTGCGCCCGATGGTAGGCGACCTGGCCCAGACGGAGGT
>JBBSAN010000820.1:0-3499 GCA_038252265.1 Chloroflexia bacterium | reverse complement strand
GGTCGCCGGGCTGACCGCCGCGCTCACCGCCGCCGACGCGGGGGCACAGGTTTGGCTGGTCACAGCGGGCGAGCCGCTGTCGGGGTCCAGTTGGTGGGCGCAGGGGGGCATCGCCGCCGCCATCGGGAGCGACGACCGGCCCGCCTACCACGCCGCCGACACGATGGCTGTGGGTGCGGACCTGAACGACCGCCATGCCGTGGATGTGCTGGTGCAAGAAGGCCGCCGCGCCGTCAGCACGCTGGTCAAGGGGGGGATGCCCTTTGATCCGGGGGTCGGCGGGCCAGACCTGGGTCTCGAAGCCGGGCACGGCCACCGGCGCATTCTCCACGCGGGTGGCGGAGCGACAGGCGCGATGATCTCGACCGCGCTGGTCAACCGGGTCAAGCGCCACGCCGGGATCCAACTGGTGCCCAACACCCCGGTCGATACCCTCTTGCGCGAGGGCGGGCGGGTCTTCGGCGTCGCCAGTGGGGATGTCACCCTGCGGGCGCGGGGGGTCGTGCTGGCGACGGGTGGCTATGCGGGCCTGTGGGGTCGCTCGACCAACCCCCCCGGCAACCGGGGGCAGGGCCTCTCATTGGCTTACGAGGCCGGGGCGACCCTGGCCGACCTGGAGTTCGTGCAGTTCCACCCCACCGCCCTGGCCCAGCCGGGTGCCCCAGCCTACTTGCTGAGCGAGGCGCTGCGCGGCGAAGGGGCACTGGTGGTGGACGCGGACGAGCGCCCGGTGGTAGACCCACTCCTGCCCCGCGACGTGGTGGCGCGGGCCATCGCCCGGCACCTGCAAACCGTCGGCCCGGTCTACCTCTCGCTCCGCCACCTGGATGCCGACTTTATCCGCGGGCGCTTCCCCAATATCGCCCAGTATTTGCGCTCCTGGGGGCTGGACATGGCCCGCGACCTCTTGCCGATCGCGCCCGCCGCCCACTATTGCATGGGCGGCATCCGCACCGACACCGCCGGGCGCACCGATGTGCCGGGCCTCTACGTCGCCGGGGAAGCCGCCTGCACGGGGGCGCAGGGGGCGAACCGTCTAGCCTCCAACTCGCTGCTGGAATGCCTGGTCTTTGGCAAGCGCGCCGCCCTGACCGCCCTGGCCGACTCCGACACCCGCCACGCCGGATGGGTGACCCACCCATTGCCGAGTGCGGAGTGCGGAGTGCGGAATGACGAGTCATTAGCTGTTAGTTATCAGTCATCAGTTCTTGGTACGTTATTAGACCGGGATCTGGGTGTGGAACGCGAAGGAGCGCGACTGGAAACGTTGATTTGCCGCTTGCCGGGACGCACCGATCCGGCGGCTCCCGGCGATTGGCAATTGGCCGGGCTGGCGGCGCAAGCGGCGTGGCTGCGGACCGAAAGTCGCGGTGCCCATTATCGCCTGGACGCGCCCCAGACCGACCCGGCCTGGCGCGGGCACATTCTCTGGCGGCGAGACGCACCGCCCCAATTCGAGGAGGTTCTTCAGTGAACATGAAGAACAACGCGGATCTTTCCCCCACGCTGGGCTATAACGCCGAAGTCGCCGCGCTCATCCAACTGGCCCTGGCGGAAGATATTGGCCGGGGCGACCTGACCACCGAGGCGACGGTAGCCGCCGACGCGCAGGCGGAAGCTGTGATTTTGCAGAAGGCACCAGGCGTGCTGGCCGGGTTGCCGGTCGTCGAAGCCGTGTTCGCCGCACTGGACCCCCGCATACAGATCGAGCGGGTGGCCGAGGAAGGCTCCTGGGGCGACCACCGCGAGGTGGCCCGGCTCCACGGCCCGGCCCGCGCCATCCTGACCGGGGAACGCACCGCGCTCAACTTCGTGCAGCGCCTGTCGGGCGTCGCCACGATGAGCCACCGCGCTAGCGAATTGACCGAGGGCACGAACGCGACCGTACTGGACACGCGCAAGACGACCCCCGGCCATCGCGTGCTGGAAAAGTACGCCGTGCGCCTGGGCGGCTGCCGCAACCACCGCGCCGGGCTGGACGACGCGGTATTGATCAAAGACAACCACATCCGCGCCGCCGGGGGCATCACCGCTGCGGTCACCGCAGCCCGGCGACGCATCGGCCCGGCTCAGTTGATCGAGGTAGAGGTGACCACCCCCGCCGAACTGGACGAAGCCCTGGCGGCAGGAGCCGAACTGATTTTGCTGGACAACCACACCGTCGCCGGGCTGCGGACGGCTGTCGCCCAGGCGGCAGGCCGCGCCCGGCTGGAAGCCAGCGGCGGGATCACCCTGGACAATCTGGCCGAGATCGCCCGCACCGGCGTCGATTACATTTCCCTGGGGGCGCTGACCCACTCCGCCCCATCCATTGACTTTTCCCTGGAGGTCCTCTAACAATGGCTGTTACGAATCCGGAACCGGCGACCCGCCGCCCCACCCATCCCCTCTTGTTCCAATACCTGCCCAAAGATCCGGCAGAGATCGCCGCGCTTCAGGCCGAAGTGCGCCAACTGGCGAAGGAACGGCACGCCGTCATCCTCGCCCATAATTACCAAGTGCCCGAAGTGCAGGATGTAGCCGACTATGTGGGCGACTCGCTGGGCCTCGCCATCGAGGCGAAAAACACCGATGCATCGGTGATCGTCCTCTGTGGCGTCTACTTCATGGCCGAGACGGCGAAGATCCTCAACCCGGAGCGCACGGTGCTGATCCCCGACGTGACGGCGGGCTGCTCGCTGGCCGACTCGATCACCGTCGAGCAGTTGCAGGCCTGGAAGGCGCAGCACCCCGGCGCGGTGGTGGTCAGCTACGTCAACACAACGGCGGCGATCAAGGCCGAGTCGGACTACTGCGTGACCAGCGGCAACGCCCAGGCGGTGATCCGCGCCATCCCCGAAGACCAGATGATCCTCTTCCTGCCCGATGTGTTCCTGGGCACCTGGCTCAAGCACTCGCTGGGGCGGACCAACATGGAAATCTGGATGGGTGAATGCCACGTCCACGCGGGGATCCGCCCGCAGGAGATCCTGGCCCAGCAGCAAGCGCATCCCGACGCCGACCTGTTGATCCACCCCGAATGTGGCTGCACCAGCCGCTATGTCTGGGCGCGGGACCAGGGCGTCCTGCCCGCCGAGTCCACCCACGTCCTCTCGACCGAAGGCATGGTCCGCCACGCTCGCACCTCCCCGGTCACGACCCATCTGGTGGCGACCGAAACCGGCCTGCTCCACCGCCTCCAGAAGGAGAACCCGGACAAGACGTTCATCCCCGCCGACGATGGGGCCGTCTGCCGCTTCATGAAACAGATCACCCTGCGCAAGCTCCGCGATTGCTTACGGGATATGTCTCCCGAAGTCGTGCTGGACGCCGAAACAGTAGACAAAGCCCGACTGTCCATCGAGCGGATGCTGGCGATTAAGGCGTGAGCTGTCAACGGATTAGGAAGCGGATTAAACGGATTTGCGTCTTAGCAGAGCTTTGCGTCTTTGCGTTGGAGCCTTATCCATAATTGAGTGTTCGTCCGCTTAGGGACTCGCGAAAATTAAACTAGCCATGC
>JBBSAN010000819.1:0-3504 GCA_038252265.1 Chloroflexia bacterium | reverse complement strand
TAGACCTGGCCTGGCGTGCCCGGCTCTACGGCTGGGACGCCGCCTGGGCACCCCAGGCGCTCGTCCGCCACGCCGTCTCGGCCACCGGCGGCCAGGAATCGCCCTTCAAGAACTACCATCTCGCCCGCAACCGCATCTGGACCATCGCCAAGAACCTGCCGACCGGCCTGCTCCTCCGCTGGGCACCGCTCATCGCCCGCTACGATGCGCTCGCCCTGATCTACGCCACCCTCCGCCGCGACCCGGCGATCATCCGGGGGCGGCGCGACGCGCTCCTCGGCCTCGCCCCCGTCCTGCACGACCGGACCGCCATCCAGGCCCGCCGCCGCCTCTCCGATCGCGCCCTGGCCGCGCTCATCGCTCCTGCCCTCAGCCCGCGCCAATCCCTCCGCGCCCGCGCCCGCCTGAACGCCCTCCTGGCCGAGTGACCCGCCCGATTCGTGATGCGTCAAAAGGGGGTGAGCCACTCCGGCCCACCCCCATTATTTGTGCAGGTTCGGCGGCTTACCGATCGGGTCGCGCCCGGCCTCTGCGCCGCGCGGCCCCCTGCAACGCCGCCCCGATGATCAGCACCAGTCCGGCCACGAGCAGCCCGATCACGCCCTCGCCGCCCGCCCCGGCACGGGGGAGATCGGGGGTTGGCCCATCCTGCGCCCCGGTCCTGGGCACCTGCGGCAAGCCCGTGGCGGTGGGCAGGGCTGGGGACGCCGACGGCGGTGCCACCACGATCAGGGGGCTATCGACCGGCAGGGATGGCACCGCCGTCGGCGGCAGAGTCGGTGTCTCGCTGGGCGGGAGCGCGGTATCGGTCGGCAACGGCGTATCGCTCGGCAGCGGGGTAGGGGAGATCGTCGGCGTCTCGCTGGGCGGCAAAGGGTAGGGGGTATACGTCGGATACGGGGTATAGGTCGGGTTGGGTGGATAGGTTGGGTAGGGGGTGAGGGTAGGGATCGGCGTCTCGGTGGGCGGCGGGGTGTGGGTCGGCAGCACTCGCGTCGCGTGCGGGCCGGCGGTGGGCACCTGGGTCGGCAGGGGCGTGCCGCCGGGGCCGGGAGTCGATCCCCCGATAGGCGTCTCGGTCGTGGCCAACTGGTAGCAGGTGGACGATCCGCCGCCGTTGGCCCCATCCGGCCAGCGCGCCTGCACCGTAATCTGGCCGTATGGCCCGCGATAGCTCTGGGTAAACCCGGTGAAGCTCGTCGTCAGCCCCGGATCGCCGCAGATGCCGCTGAGCGTCACACTCACCACCGGCGGCCCGCTTCCCCGGTCTTCCAGGTCCACGAAATATTCCCGGTCACAATTGCTGTAATAGGTACACGAAACGGCCACCCGCCCGGCGGGCACCGGCGTGACGGTCGCGACCGGCGTGGCGGTCGCGACCTGGGCGACGCGGCTGCCGGAGAGCGGCGCGGCGGCGGTGCCCTGGCTCGCCCCGGCCAGTAGCAGCAGCAGCATGGTCAGCGCGAGCCATCGGAACGGATAGCTCGGCCAATGGGGCTGGGTCGATCGTGGCCCGCGCCGGGGCGCGACCTGTTGTAGGGTTCTCATGGTGTAGTCCTCCCTGTATAAGGCTTCTCGGTTTGGACTCTAACTGACTTCCCCCTAGCAACAAGACAGCCGCCAACCGCTATCGCACAAAATACTGCCGTGTGTCCTGAACCGCCTTCTCCCCCACCTTCACTCCCACCTCCAGCGTCCGCGCCAGCTTGTCCGCTCCGGCGTTGACCGTGAAGGTGATCCGGTATTGCGCCGCCAACTGGTCGCCCACCTGGGTGTAGAGACCCCCCAGGGCCGCCGGGTCGGCGGTCGTCAGCAGCGTGCCCCCGCTCTGCTGGGCCAGCGGGGCCAGCGTTTGCGGATCGAACGTGGCCGACTGGAGGCCGACCACGAAGATCGGCACGCCGGAGCGTAGGGTCGTGGTCATCACGTCGTCCAGGCTGCTCGTCTTGCTGGCGCTATCTGGCCCCGCGCTGAGCAGGATGATCGCCCGCCGCCCGGTTTCGCCGGTGGCCTGCTGCACCCCCAGCTTCAGCCCATCCCACAGCGCCGCGCCGCCTTTCGCCTCCAGCCCGGTCACGTTTGCTTTCACCCGCTCCCGGCCCACCGTGAACGACTGCAACACCTGGGCGGTGTCGTTGAAGGTCACTAATCCCAGGCTGTCGCCCGGCTGCCGCCCATCAATGAACTGGCTGACCGCCGCCTTCGCCGCATCCAGCGGTGCCCCGGCCATCCCGGCGCTGGCATCCATCATCAAGAGGGTCGAGATCGGCTCGGGCTGCGCGTTCAGGTCGGTGTACTGGAAATCTCCGACCGGCTGGCCGTTGTTCGTGATCGTCCATTGATCCGGCGACAGCCCGACCACCGCCCGGCCATCCGCGCTGAGCACGGTACAATAGACCACAATCTGGGGATAATGCTGGGCGTCTACCTGGACCACGCGCACCTGCCCCAGGTTTGCGACGACCGGCGGCGCAAAGGCCGGATCGGTCGTCGCGCTTGGCTCGGCCACCACCGGCTGCTCGGAGACGGTGGGCGTCGGCGCGAGGGTGATCGCCACCACCGGCGTCGCGGGCACCGCTGTCCCGGCCTGCCCGCTGAACAGCCCGCCCAGGTTAAGCGCCTGATCGGCAAAGACCAGTCCGAGGATCACGACGGTCGCCACGATGACCAGCCCGAACAAGGCCAGCACCCGCATCAGTGGGTTGGCCTTCTTCTCTCCTCCACCCCGGCCCTGCTTCACCGGCACCGCCTTCATTTGCCCCTTTGTGGCCGCCGCCAGCCCGGTCAACGCCGCGCTCAACTGCTCCACGCTGCTATAGCGCGCCGCCGGATCGCCCTGCAACGCCGTCGCCAGCACGCCGCCCAGCAGCGGGTCCAGGTTCGGGAACAGCGGGAAGCTCGCCACTATGACACCGGGCACGGGTCGCCCGTGGCTATCCATGTAGGGTTGCAGGACCGGCAACCGATCGGGCGCGGGCGGGGGCATCCCGGTTGCCAGGAAGAACATAATGGCCCCGAACAGGTACACGTCCGAGCGCCCATCCAGCGGCCCGCCCGCCGTCTGCTCGGGCGGAGAGAAGACGCCCGACCGCACCTGTTTGTCCAGCGTGTCCGGGGGGGCCACGATGGCGATATGCCCGGCATCGTCCACCGTGAGCGTTTCAGGCGACCAGTAGCGCGTCGGCAGCAACAGCCCGCGCTTTTTGTTTTCCATGCACATCCGCAGCCCGTACTCGATGATCTGGCTCGTCGGCATGGTCCCCACCGTGCCGATGAAGTTGCGCAGGTTCAAGCCCCCCAGGCTGATGTTGCTCATGTAGAACGCGATGTTGTTCAACATGAACGTGGGCTTGACCCCTTTGCGTACCCCGCCGATCAGGTCGCGTTCGGGGCGGATCAGCACCATGTTCCCGCGCTTCACGTCGGTCGCCATCAGCAGGGTGCTGGTCCCCTGGGCGAACAGCGACATTACCCGGTAGCGCCCGCCGAGCACCTGCCCGAGCT
>JBBSAN010000818.1:0-3511 GCA_038252265.1 Chloroflexia bacterium | reverse complement strand
GGGCCGATGGTAGCCTGATCCTCTGCCCGGAGGAGGCAGACGTGTTTCGCACGCTCGACCTGCCCTACATCCCCCCGGAGATCCGCGAGGGGTCGGGCGAGATCGACGCCGCCGCGCAGGGCAAGCTGCCCGATCTGGTCACCCAGGCCGACATTAAAGGCGACCTGCACAACCACAGCACCTACAGCGACGGAACCACCTCGATCGAGGTGATGGCCCGCGCCGCAATGGCCCGCGGCTACGCCTACATGGCGATCACCGACCACAGCCAGAGCCTGACCATCGCCGGGGGTATGAGCGTAGACCGGCTCCACGAGCAGGCGGCGGAGGTGCGCGCCCTGAACGCCACGCTGGCCCCGTTCCGCATCCTCCACGGCGTCGAACTGGAGATCCGCACCGATGGCACACTGGATTATCCCGACGAGGTGCTGGCCGAACTGGATCTCGTCATCGCTTCGGCCCACACCGGCCACCGCCAGGAGCGCGCGCGGATCACCGCGCGGGTGCTGGGAGCGATCCATAACCCCCATGTGGATATCATCGCCCACCCGACGGGCCGCATCCTGGGTCGCCGCGAGAGCAGCGCGCTCGATGTGGAGCGGGTGATCGCCGCCGCCGCCGCCACCGGCACGGCACTGGAGATCAACGCCTCGCCCGAACGGCTGGACCTGGACGATATCCATGTGCGGCAGGCGCTCCACGCCGGGGTGCTCCTCTCGCTCAGCACCGACTCGCACCACCCCGACGGCTTCGCCAACCTCACCTACGGCCTGCTGATGGCCCGCCGCGGCTGGGCCACCCCCGCCGATATTCTCACCACTTGGCCCCTGGAGCGGCTCCTGGCCTGGCTCCAGCGCCGCGAGCGGTGAAACGTGGGCCGTGATGCGTGATGCGTGATGCGTGAAATGTACCGTGTGCTGCGTATTGCGTATTGCGTGAATATAGGGTGTAGGGAGGTGCGTGCCGCGCCGTCGTGTAGGATATGGCTCCGTCCATTGATGGTCGGGTGTCTCCAACTGCTGGGGGCTACCGACCGTCACTGGGCGGAGCCATATCCTACACGACATTCACAAAAACAAAGGACGGGCGCCGCTATGCTCCCGTCCTTTGCTGGTGTCCTTTGTTATACCCGATTAATGAGTCTCGCCGCCAGAGCTGCCGGAGGTGTCGTCGGTGCTGCTGGGTGACCAGCCCGCCGTGCCGCTGCTGTCGGGTGCTTCGGTGCCCCAGCCGCCCGTGCCGCCGCTGTAGGTAGCGCCGGTGCCGCCCACCGCAGCATCCTCAACCGGACTCGGTTCCGCATCCTCCGCCCCCAGGTCGCGGGCGGCGTTGCCGGTGGCGATGATCATATCGCCCCGGTCGGTGGAGCTATCATCGTCCGCCCCCAGGTCGCGGGCGGCGTTGCCGGTGGCGATGATCATGTCGCCCCGGTCGGTCGCGCCGCTATCGTCGGCACTGCCGAGATCGCGGGCGGCGTTGCCGGTGGCGATGATCATGTCGCCTCGGTCATCCGCGCCGCCACTGCTCATATCGCCAAGCATCGTGTTACCTCCCATCGTGTTTTCGCCCGATGCCGTAGCATCGAACGGCAAGCCGGACGAGGCAGCACCGCCGCTCTGGGTGGTGCTGGAGCCGTAGGCATCACCCGCGCCGCGCCCGGTGCCGCCGCCTGCGGGGGTGTGGCCCAGGTCGGGGGTGTTGGCGCGCCCGCCCACGTCGTCTGGCCCGCCGCCCAGGGTGCCCGATCCGGCCAGGCTGCGGGTGCTCTCTGTGGTGTAGCCGGCTTCGCCCCCGGCCATCCCGCTCGTATCGCTGGCGCGCCCGGTGCTGGTCATGCTGCCGGTCGAGACGGTAGTGCTGCCCAGGCTGGTGCGGTCGTCGGCCATGCTGCCCAGGCCGCCGCTGCCTCCCGGCGCGTCATCCGCAGGGCGGGTGCCCGCCTCATAGGTCATTAGCGAGGGTCCCGCCGGGCCGCCCGTGGTCGGGGGGGTGACATCGGCGGCAGGCGTCGCGGCGGCTGTGTCGGTGGCAGGCGCAGCGGTAGCCGCCGCGTCGGCAGCGGGTGTGCTGGCAGCGGGTGTTGTACCGAGCGCTGCGTCGCTGGCGGGTGTGTCCAGCGGTTCCCACGTGTGCCGCGGTTCTAGGGCGCGGAGTTCATCATCCGGGCGGGTGCCCGCCTCGTAGGTCATCAACGATGGCACCGCCGCCCCTTCGATCGTCGCCGGGGTAAGGTCGGTAGCGGGCACATCGGCACTGCTCGCCTCCACACCGCCCTGGGTGGGGGTCACGCCGCTGCTGGTGGCGGGGCTGCTGGTGGCGGGGCTGCTGGCCGATCCGCCCGGCATCTCGGCACTGCCGCTTTCTGCCGTCGTGCCGCCCAACGCCTCCCGCGCCGCCGCGATTTCTTCGGGGCTGGTGCTGCCCACCGCTTCGCCTGGCGATTCGTCGCTGCCCAGGCCCTCGACTTCGACGCTGCTGCGGAGTACGGGCGTATCCAGGTCGGCCCCGCCGCCCAGGGTATCCGCCGTGCTGCTGTTATCGTCAATACTCAGACTGTCGGTGCTGCTGGTCGAACGGTTGGCGCTGCTGTCGTCGCTGCTCATGCGGCGCGTGCTGCTATCATCGCTCACGCTGGGGGTGTCCTCCGCTGTGTCCTTGCCGCCGATGCCCACCGCACCCGCGACCCCGGCCACCGTGGCGGCGATCTTGCTGCCGACACCACTGCTGTCGCTGTGATTGGCGGCATCCACGTCGCGGCCCTCGGCCAGCGCCCGGAAGCGTTCCAGGTCTTGCTCCACGCTGCGCTGCATCTCGCCGGTCACCATGTCGGCCAGTCTCTCAAACAGGTTGGGCGAGTACTCGATCACCACATGCATTTCGGTGATGTGGCCTTTCTCGGCCAGGGTTATGGCCCCCGCGTTATCGGCCCCGCTGGTCGAATGCCAGGTCACCGTGCGGTTGGGCACCAGGGCTTTGATCTCGGCATCCCATTCGAGGGTGAGCGGCCCCAGCTTGGCCTTCCAGTGGAGCAGCTTGTCGCCCGTGCGGCTCACTTCCTCCACATGATGCATAAAGCGGGGAAAGTTCTCAAAATCGGTCCATAGCTCATACACCCGGGCGACCGGCGCACTGACCACAATGTCTTTTTCGACGCGCATTCGGAACCTCCTTAACAGGCGAGAGAAGAGGATGACCACTCGCTCCCGCGCGGGGTGGGTTTGGAAAGAGGGAGCAGGGGGTAATTGAGCAAGATTTGTGCCGGATGTACGCATGAGGTCGCCGGGCGCAACCTTGCACCATTCGCCACAAATGGTATAATAGGGGTTGCGTAGCGGGGATCTGAGTCCCCAGACCGGCTACGATCCCTGGAGGAGCACCTTGCGCGACTTTTTGCGCCGCCACCCCAAGAACTTTACCCTCGCGGACGCCGAGCAGGCGCGCCAGCGCGATGTCCCCGAAAATATGTGGGTCAAGTGCCCGCGCTGCAACGACTTGCTCTATAGCAAAGAGT
>JBBSAN010000817.1:0-3516 GCA_038252265.1 Chloroflexia bacterium | reverse complement strand
TGCCGGGGCGCACATCCACCCCGTGCTGTTGATAATACCCGTTCAGGAACGCTGCCAGATCCGGGGGGTAGATCCGCTCGCCAATCGCCGCGCCGGGAAAGAGCAATGTCACGCGCTTGCCGAGTTGCGCGAGTGCCGCCGCGATCTCGGTGCCGATAAAGCCCGCCCCGATCACGGCGAAGTGCTCGGCCCCGTCGGCCAGGGCGCGCAACTGCCGGTAGTCGGCCAGGGTGCGATAGTAGATCACCCCCGGATCGGGGAAGGGCAAGCGGCGGGGGCGGCCCCCGGTCGCCAGCAGCAGCTTGTCATAGGTGTAGATCGTCCCCTGGTCGTCGGTCACTTGTTTGTGCGCCGGATCCAATGTCTGGACGGTGCGCCCCAGATGCAGGTGCGCCCCGCGCGCCAGGGTGTCCGTCCAGATGCCTTCCAGGGTCTGATCACCTTTCCAGATCCCCTTCGATAAGGGGGGCCGGTTGTAGGGCGGATCAAGCTCGGCGCTGATGATCCCGATCACCCCCTGCGGATCGACGGCCTGGATGCCCTCGACCGCTGCCGCAGCGGTCATGCCGCCGCCAATAATCAGATAAGGGTAGTGAGCCATTACAGGTTCCTCCTTGCATCGGGTAGCGTAGCGCCGCCGTCGCCAGCGGCGGTCGCCAGGCCGAAGAGCCAGGCCGGGTCCAGGTACTCAGGCCAGGCCGCGGCCCGGCTGTCGGGCGCGAGTTGGCCCAGGATCTGCCGCGTGGGCGCGGAGGCCAGGCCAGGTAGTTGCGTGCCGAGATCATCGAGCAGCGCGCCCAGGGCACTGCTCTGGCGGATATAGCTGCTGACCAGTTGCACCAGCAGGGGCTGGCGGGTGCCTACCGCCTGGGTGGTGCTATCCGCCGCGATGGTCCCGGCCAGCAATTCCGCCTCATCGGCCACGAGGAGCAACCAGCGGCGGGGCAGGACCGGCGTGGCGTGATAGACCGACCCCTGGCAGGCCCCACAGGCGGGCGAGCAGGCGGTCAGGCACAGCGTCAGCACGGCCACACCCCGCGTGGTGGCCGCACGCAGGTCCTCCTGGAGGGCACGGGCCTCCGCCGGGCCACAGGCGATCACCACCTCCGTCTGCACGCTGGTCAGCGCCGCACGGGCCTGGGCCAGGAGGGTCGCGTACCCGGTGAGTTGCCAGATCCCCACCGGCTCTGGGGCCGGGCCGATAGCTTCCAGGGCGGTGCGGGCGGACTGGAGCACCGTTTGATACTGCTGACTCAGCCGGGTGGTCAACTGCGCGGGCGCGGTGGGGGCATAGCGCGCCCCCTCAGGGGTGTCCAGGCGGATGACCGCGCCGCGCGCTTCCAGTTTCTGGAGCACGGCATAAATATTGGCCCGGGGAATCCCGGAAGTCTTCGCCAGTTCATAGCCGGTGACCGGTGCCTGCGCCAGCAAGGTGATATAGGCCCGGCTTTCATACTCCCCAAAGCCCAGTTGACTCAGGAGATCCGCCACATCCGCCATTTTGATAGCCTCCTTGCGTAGTTGTTAGAGCAACTACTATCAGTATAGATCGGATGGGAGTGAAAGTCAAGAGTCTTGCGGACGAGCCGACCTGTCCTTTCGATCAGGATGGACCCGGCTTCTAACGCTCCGGTCTAACGACTCGCCTACCGTCGGCACCCGGCGAACGCACGCGCCCGTCTCAACACTAGCGATACAACGGCTTATCTTCCACCATGAGTTTACAGGCGGCGGTTAAGGAATCGGCCAAGATCGGGTTAAGGTTCCATTAAGATTCGGTGCGTTGGGGCGCTAATCGGCGGCGCGCCGCGGGAGAGATAACGGGCGATGCGCCGGGTATCCGTCCTGGTAGCGCTGCTCGTCTTGGTGCGGGGCCGGGCTTCATCCCCATTGCGCTTCCCGCGACCGGCGGTGCAAAAGTCCGCAAGCGGCGCGTGTCAGGGGTGACAGGGGCGAGGGCGTCTGCCCGACCGGGTAGGAATGCCGCCGCCTGCGGCCAATCTTAACCGAACCTTAACACGCTCTTGGCGTAACCTTCAAAGAGCTGGGGTAGAATTCAAGTAGCGAGGCGCGGCACGATCATCAATCAGGTCCAGTTGCCCTGCCGCAGCGACCGCGTGGTCTGCTGCGGGCAGGGCAACCGAGGACGAACACCACAAGGGTCGTGTCCGCGCCGGTGCCGAAGAATCGTTATCGACGCGGGTCTTGGGATTTTGCGGAAACAGAAGGAGCAAACGAGATGAATGTTCGCGAAGAAATCGCTGTTCTCCCGGCGGCTGCCATAGGGAGTCGGGTCGGTATCCCCATCGGCGGTACGGTACGGGGGCCGGATGGCGGCCAGGCAATCGGTATTGTTGACAAGGTGGTCCTCACTCCACTCACCGGGGAGACAACGCACCTGCTGATCCGGTGCTTTGGAAAGGCGCGCCGTGATGTCCTGGTGCCGATGACCGGGGTCGATGCGGTCCAGGGGGGCGAGGTGTGGCTCAATGTGCCCGTCGAGCACTTGCCGCGCGCGGTAGTTCACGAGGTGGGCACCAACCCTGCGCGGCCTGAGCCATGGGCGGCGCCGCACGGCTACGAACCCGATCAGGTGCTCTTTGCCCTGCCCGAGCTGGTGGACTACCCGGAGGACCAAACGGACAAAGAGATCCTGCGGCAGGCGCTCGACGCCCTCCGATCCTATGGTCCCACCCGCCACTTGGTGGCGGCCCCCGCGTCCGGTGCGCCCGTGACGGCGACTCTGGGAGCGGCGGGACCGCTGCGCGTCACGGCGCGGAACGGGGTTGTTATATTGGCCGGCAATGTGGAGCTACGCACGTATGCCGGGATGGCGGAGCGGCGGGTGCGGTGGATCACCGGCGTCCGTGAGGTGCTTAACCTGCTGATTGCGGACGACGAGTTGCAGACGTCGGTCAAGGCGGCCCTCCACTACGATCCGCGTATCCGTCTCTTCCAACCCAGAGTCTGGGTGGCCGGCGGCCAGGTTACGCTGAGCGGTCGGGTGGCGGATGCCGCAGGCCGGGACGCCGTGGGCGCGATCGTAGGGGCGGTGCCGGGAGTGCGCGGCGTGGTGAATCGCCTGGGTGTGGGCGTGTGACCCGTGGTAGCCCCTGTGGCACAAGGAGGTAAGCGTGATGAAAAACGAGATTCTCGTACCGTTGGATGGATCAACGCGCGCTGAGGCCATCTTGCCCCACGCGGTGATGGTGGCCCGCACCACCGCCAGCAGCATCACGCTGCTGAGCGCGGTGGAGCAACCGATCAGCGCCCTGGCGACAACGGTGTGGATGCCGGTCTACGGGTGCGACCAATAGTTTTGCACGCACAAAGCATCGTAGAGCAGAGACGCTGCGGATCGGCGCGAGGACCGCCTTATGAGGCCCCGCCGGGGCCAGCGGGCCCGCTCCCGGCACCCCGTCGCGTCGCTGATCCGCCCTCGCGCCGCGCGGATCTTGCGCCATTGGACCCTGGCGGCGGCGGCGCGACGCCTGTGCAAAACTATTGGCCGCACCC
>JBBSAN010000816.1:0-3518 GCA_038252265.1 Chloroflexia bacterium | reverse complement strand
TGAATGAGGAGAGGGGAGCCACGCTCGAACAGTGCGGCCAGGAGCCAGGTTCTTGATCGTTGGAATGCGAACAAGGCCAGAGGGCGAGTCCCCCTCGCCTCCGCGTGAGCGGGGAGAGGGGACAGGGGTGAGGGGTGCCCGCCGACCCCCGATCTACACCAGACAAAAGGAGACCACTCATGCCAACACGCATACTCGCACTACTGATCGCCTTCGCCGCCGGGCTGCTGGCCGCCCCTCTGCTGGGGCGGCTGACCGCCCAGCCGTCTGGGTGCCAACTCTTTCCCCAGACCGGCAAAACCGTCTGCGGGAAGTTCCTCACCTACTGGCAGGCACACGGCGGGCTGGCCCAGCAAGGCTACCCGATCAGCGGCGAATTTCAGGAAGTCTCGGATCTCGACGGCAAGCCCTACACCGTGCAATACTTCGAGCGGGCCGTCTTCGAGATGCACCCCGAAAATGCCCCGCCGTATGATGTGCTGCTGGCCCAACTCGGCACCTACCGGCTTAAGCAGAAGTATCCTGGTGGGCCGCCGACTCCCGCCGCAGGGGGCGATGCCTGGGCCACGCTTGCCGCCCGCCCGCTGCACCTGCCCACGGTGACCCCCGGTAGCCCGTGCCCCATTGGACCGGCCAAGATCGTGTCGCCCGCGTTCGGGACGGCGCTGGGCGTCGGGCCGATCTATCCGGTGGGGCTGGGGACGGATGCGCTGCTTGCTTATAGCACACTGGGCTTTAGCGGGCCGTGGTGGGGGCAGAAGGTGCTGTGGGTGGGCGATCCAGCCTATCATGGGCTGGCCCTGGTGCGCGGGCGGCAACTGGACGGCCCCAACGAAGTACGCTTCAACGACGGCGCGGACCCGGCGGCGGAACTGCGGCTGGACAGCAGCGCCCCCGACAACACCACCGGCGGCTGGAACAACTGGCCGTCCTACACCCGCGTGCGCGCCCCCGGCTGCTACGGCTATCAGGTGGATGGCGAAGGCTTCTCGCTGGTCATCCCCTTCACGGCGGTGCGGACGCTGCGTCCGTAGGCTGCACTAGAGATCGGAGGGCAATACCGCCTGGCCTGCCGGGGTCATCCGCCCCTCAGCCAGCAGGCGGCGGGCCAGGGCGCGGTTGCCTTCCGTCCAGTGGCCTTTCGGGCGGCGGGGTGCGAAGCGCAGGACAAAGCGTTCGGCGTCGAGCGACTTCTGTAGCCCGTCGATCCAGCCGTAGCAGCAAGCCACTTCGACCAGATCGGCATAGGTGACGGTCTGCTTGCCGGTCGCTTTCTTGTAGAGGATCGGCCAGATGTCGCGGGCGGTCGCGCCGTGGGCGGCGAGCCAGGCGGCGAAGTCGGCGGGCTGGCGGACTTCCAGCGTCTCTCCGATCTCCATCGTCAGGGCGTGGCGGCGGGGATCAGCCCGTCGAGGATGTTGCGCTCGGTGACGGTGATTTCGGCCAGGTCCCAGGCGCGGATGATGGTCAGCAGGATCGCCGCCCCGGCGCTGATGATGTCGGCGCGGTCGGGTGGGATGCCGGGGAGGGTAGCCCGCCCGGCGGTATCCAGGTGACGCAGGCGGTCGGCGGCACTCTCCAGCCAGGGGCGCGGGATGGTCGCGCCCTCTACCGGGCCGCTGCGGGCCAGGCGCAGGCTGGTGCCCTGGAGCCGCATGTGGACCAGCACCTCGCCCGCGCCGCCCAATACCACGGCGAAATTGGACCGGGGGCGCACGGCCCGCGCCGGGTCGCCCACCAGCCCTTGCAGATCGCCCATCGTCGCCGTCCAGGTGGGATCGGGGGCGGCCAGGTGCAGCCCGAAGCGGTGCATCAGCGTGCGCCCGCCGATGGGCAGGCTCAGGGCGCTGTCGGGGGCGGGACGCACCCCGCCGGTGGTGGTCAGTTCGGTGCTGGCCCCGCCGATATCGCAGGTGCCCAGCACCCGTTCGGGCCGGGCATAAGTGGCGGCGACCGCTTGATAGCCCGCCGTGGCCTCTTCCTCCCCCGACAGGATCTCCAGCGGCAGGTTGACCACCTGCTCCAACCGGGCGGCCAGGGCGGCGTGGTTGGCGGCCCCGCGTACGGCGGCGGTGCCCACGACCCGGTTCAGTTCGGCCCCGTGGCGGCGGGCGGCACGCTGGTAGCGCCAGACGACGCTGACCACGTTGGAGACCGCCTCCTCGCTCAGCCGTCCGTGCCGGGTGATCTGGCTCGCCAGCCGCACCACCTGCTCCTCGCGCACCAGCGGCACCGGCGCTTCCCCCGGCGCGGTGTTAGCGACTAAGAGCCGGATGCTGTTCGAGCCGATGCTCACGCCCGCCCACTTGCCCATAGATACGGCTCCTCAACGAGTGGTTAGTGGTTAGTGGTTAGTGGTTGGTGGTTAGTGCTGAGTGCTGAGTGCTGAGTGCTGAGAAATACGCAATACGCAATACGCAATACGCATCACGTTTCACGTTTCACTCAGCACTCAGCACTCAGCACTCACAACGTCCGCCCCTTCCACGACCCGCCGCCGCGCCGGGCTAGCCGGGCCGAGTTGAGGCCGATGGCGATTTCCAGCGCGACCGAGAGGGGGTGCAAGAAGGCATCGGCGGGCCGAAAATGGAAGCGCGCCGCCAGCAACAGCCGCATCGCCACCCCGCACCCGTATTGCACCAGCGGCAAACCCAGCCAGGCCCACCACTCCAGTCCGTCGGGTATACTCCCCATTATAGCAGCCCGCGTGCCGCCTGCCAACAGCCACAAGGGCGGGGCCACATAGAGCAGGGCGAAGGCGCACAGCATGATGCTCAGGAACGGCAGCGAATAGTTGAAGAAGGCAAAGAAGTTCTTGGAGAAGCCCGCCCACAGTTCGGCGGCTCCCCGGTACATGCGCGTGCGGACCAGATCGCCGCCGTCGGCCAGGTCGATCCGCTCGCCCGCCCTTTTGACTGCCCGCGCCAGCGCCACGTCCTCCAGCACCATGCCCCGCACGGCGGCGTGCCCGCCTGCGGCCTCGTAAGCGGCGCGGCGAAAGAGCAGGTATTGCCCGTTGGCGGCGGCAAAAGCGGGACTACGCAGGTGGCGCAGGGCCGGGAGCGGCAGCAGCCCGTAGACCGCCAGGTGCATCAGCGGCACCACCAGCCGCTCGCTCCAGGTGCCGGTGATCTGCCGGGGGAACATGGAGAGCAGCCCCACCCCCCGATCCTGGGCCAGAGTCAGGGCGTGGCGCAGGGCCGGGGGCCGGTGGACCGTGTCGGCGTCGGTGAACAGGAGCCAGCTTCCCCGCGCTGCTTCGGCCAACTGGCGGCAGGCGTTGGCCTTGCCCAGCCAGCCCGGCAGCGGTGCCCCGCCGGAGAGCACGCGCAGCCGTCCATCCTCCGCCGCCAGCCCGGTCAGGATCGCCCCGGTCGCGTCCTCTGATTGGTCGTCCAGCACCAGTAGCTCGAAGGCCGGGTAGTCCTGGGCCAGCAGCGAGCGCACACAGGCTTCGATGTTGGCCGCTTCGTTGCGCGCCGGGACGAGGATGGAAACGAATGCGGAGTGCGGAGTGC
>JBBSAN010000815.1:0-3520 GCA_038252265.1 Chloroflexia bacterium | reverse complement strand
AGATAAAGCGGCGTGCCCTGGGCCGCAGCCCGCGCCGCCGCGTCCTCCAGGAACGCCCCCAGCCGGGGCGGCACGGTGGCACGGAGGCGCTGGCGCAGATCATCGGTGGGGTCGGGCAATAGAGCTTCCTCGGCAGGCAGAATTTAAGGCTATGATAGGCCAGTGGCGGCGCGGTGTCAAGCGTGCTGGTGGCGCAGCGGCTCGCAAAATGCCTTGACAAACCCCCGCCAGCATGGTATTCTATATGTGTTAGCACTCTCATCTGTAGAGTGCTAACCGCATATGTGTGCGTTGCCACGGCGCGGGGCAGGCACATTCCGGCATCAGGTAGGGGTGATCACGATGGTTCTTGAAGAACTGAACGAGCGGCAACGGGCGATCTTGCGGGTGCTGGTCGAGCATTATGTCTCGACGGTGCGCCCGGTGGCGTCCGAAATGCTAGCGAGCCAGTATGACCTGGGGGTCAGCCCGGCCACGATCCGCAACACCCTGGCCGATCTGGAGCGCCTGGGCTACATCACCCAGCCCCACACCAGCGCCGGGCGCGTGCCCTCGGACAAGGGCTACCGCTACTTCGTGGAACACCTGATGGGGCCGCAAGCCCTGGCCCTCGATGAGCAGCGCACGATCCAGCATCAATTCCACCAGGTGCAGATGAACGTGGACGAGTGGTCGCACCTGGCGGCGGCGGTGCTGGCCCGGCTGGTCCGCAACGCCACAGTGGTCACGCCTCCGCAGAGCACGGCGGCGCGGCTCAAGCACTTTGAGCTATTGAGCCTGACCGAGACCAGCGTGATGGTGGTGCTGGTGGCCTACGACGGGACGATCAACCAGCAGTTGTTGACCCTGGACGAGCCGTGGGACCAGGAACGCCTGAGCACCCTGGCGAGCCACCTCAACCGGCTGTGGCGCGATCTGTCCGGCGCGCAGGTGACGGGTACCGCGCTACCCGCCGACCTGCCCGCCCTGGCCGGGCAGGTGGCGACGGTGCTGGCCGGACTGCTGGCGCGGCTGGAAGAGCCGGGCGGCGCGGGCATCTACCGCGAGGGGCTGACCCACATGCTGGAGCAGCCCGAGTTCCGCGAGACCGACCGGATGCGCCAGATGTTCGAACTGCTCGACGGCGGGGGGATGCTCCTCTCGATCATCCCGGCGGTGCGGGCCAGCAACGGCGTGCAGGTGATCATCGGGGACGAGAACCAGAACGATCAGATGCGCCATTGCAGCGTGGTGGTGGCCCGCTATGGCCTGGCGAACCAGGTCAGCGGGGTGCTCGGCGTGGTCGGGCCGACGCGAATGCCCTACGGGCGGGCTGTGTCCAGCGTGCGTTACCTGGCCGACCTGCTGGGCAATATGTTATATCAGGTCTATGGTGAGGGCGGCCCGGAGCGGGGTCCCAATCGCCGGTAGGTTCACGGCTGGTGGCCTATCGAGGCGGGGATCAGCGCGGGCGACCTCTCTTTCTATCATCACGTTTGGGGAGGCTTTTTGGCATGGATAGCGAACAAACCAGCACGAACGGTGTTGAGTCAATCGACGGCGAGCCGGTAGGGGCCGAGGAGACTCTGGCCCAGGCGCAGGCGCAGGCGGCGGAGTATCTGGACCTGTTGCAGCGCGAACGGGCCAGCTTTATCAATTACCGCCGCCGGAGCGAGCAAGAACAGACTGAGTTACAGAAGTATGCCAGCCTGCGGCTGATCAAGAAGCTGTTGCCGGTGGTGGACGATTTCGAGCGCGCCCTGGCGGCGGCCCCCGACCCCACGACCAACCCCTGGGTGAGCGGATTGAGCATGATCGATCGCAAATTGCGCAGCATGTTGGAAGCCGAGGGTGTCACCCCTTTTGAATCGTTGCACCAACCGTTCGATCCCAACATCCACGAAGCGGTGGAGTACGAAGGCGGTGACGGGGACGATATGGTCGTGGCTGAACTCTCCCGCGGCTACCGCATGAACGACCGGGTAATCCGCCCGGCGATGGTGCGAGTCGGTAAGCGGACGAATGATGCGTGAAACGTGACGCGTGATGCGTGATGCGTGATGCGTGATTGAGGCGGTTTGTCTGACGGTGCAGCCACATTGCATCTTGCATCTTGCATCTTGCGTAAACCTTATATGGGTCTTACGCATCACGCATCACGCATCACGCATCACGTTCAGGCGATGTGTTTCCAGGTTAAGGATATGTAGGAAAGAATGATGAGTGCAACCAAGCGCGATTATTATGAGGTGCTGGGGGTGGTGCGGGGCGCGACGGAGGATGATGTCCGCCGGGCGTATCGTCGCCTGGCCCGCCAGTTCCACCCCGATGTGAACAAGGCCGCCGATGCGGAGGCGAAGTTCAAAGAGATCAACGAAGCGTATGAGGTGCTGAGTGACGCGGGCAAGCGTAGCGCCTACGATCGCTTCGGGCACGCCGGGATCGAAGGTGGCATGGGCAGCGGGGCCTACAGTCCCTTTGGCGCGTCGCCGTTCTCCGATATTTTCGACTTCATGGCCTCCGCCGCACGGGGCAGCCAGCGTGGCGGGCCGACCCAGGGCGCAGACCTGATCACCCAACTGAGCCTGACCTTCGAGGAGATCGTCTTCGGGGTCGAGCGCCCACTGGAAGTGTCGCGGCTGGTCACCTGTGCCACCTGCCACGGCAGCGGCGCGGCCCCCGACACCGAGATCGTCCGCTGCACGTCCTGTAACGGGACCGGTGAGGTGCGCCGCATCCAGAACTCGATCTTCGGGCAGATGGTGACGGTGGCCCCCTGCGTGGCGTGCCGGGGCGAAGGCACGACGATTAGCTCGCCCTGTCCAACCTGCGACGGCGAGGGGCGCGTGCGCGAAGTCAGCCGCCTGGTGGTGACGGTGCCCGCCGGGCTGAACGAAGGGCAGCGCATCCGCCTGACCGGCGAGGGCGATGCCGGGCCACGGGGCGCACCTGCCGGCGATCTGTACATCGAGTTCGCGGTGAAGCCGCACAAGCTGTTCCGCCGCAAGGGTTACGATATCTTGCTGGAACTGCCGCTGAACGTGGCCCAGGCCAGCCTGGGAGTGGATTTGCAGGTGCCGACGCTGGACGGGCCGCAGGAGTTGAAGATTCCCGCGGGCACGCAGCATGATCGAGTGTTTACCATGCGCGGGCGTGGTGTACCGCACCTGCGCGGCAGCGGGCGCGGCGATCAACTGGTGCGGATCCATATCCAGGTGCCGACCAGCCTCACCGACGAGCAGCGCCGCCTGATGGCCGACCTGGCTCGCAGCTTCGGCGACGAACTGCCCACCGCGCACGAAGACAAGGGCTTCCTGGGCCGCATCAAGGATGCGCTCGGCGGTTAACCGGGCCGCGTCTTTCCGGCATAACCTCTAGCGAACGCCTCCTCTGTGACAGAGGAGGCGTTCGCTGTTTCCCACGGCTGCGAGCCAACCCAGGCTGTCATCTTGTGCGCAGCGGTAGAAAGGGGGCCGTTCGCCGTTTCCTACGACTTCTGGTCCTCCCCGGCTGTCATCCTGAGCGCAGCGAAGGATCTTCT
>JBBSAN010000814.1:0-3523 GCA_038252265.1 Chloroflexia bacterium | reverse complement strand
GATTGCCCCGGCGACCTGCCGCTGTGCCCCGCCTCCCGCGTTCCCGCTGTCCTCCCCCATAGGCGCTAGCATACCACAAAAGCGGGCGCACACCAACTGGGGTCAGAAAGTAAGAAGTAAGAAGTAAGAAGTAAGAAGTAAGAAGTAAGAAGTAAGAATCAAAATACGCAATACGCAATACGTCATCACGCATCACGCATCACGCATCACGTTTCACGAGTCCCTGCTGCGTTGCCAGCGCCACCGCTTCGGTGCGATTCCCCGCGCCGAGCTTCTCCAGGATAGTGCTGACGTGGAACTTCACCGTACGCTCGCTGATGGTCAGGGCCGCAGCGATCTCTTTGTTTTGCAAGCCCTGGGCGAGCAGGCGCAGCACATCCTGTTCGCGGGGAGTGAAGCGCGGGAGCGGGGGGGAGTCCGGCTCCTGGCGTACCTGCTGGAGCAGCCGCGAGGCGACCAGCGGTTGCAGCAGCGATCCGCCCGCGTGGACCACCCGGATCGCGTTGAAAATATCCTCGCGGGGCGCACCCTTGAGCAAGTAGCCCTGCGCCCCCGCCCGCACCGCGTCGAGGATGCGCTCATCGGTGTCGAACGCGGTGAAGACCACCACGCACACCTGGGGCGCGGTGGCGCGCAGCCGCCGGATCGCTTCCACCCCGTCCATTTCCGGCATGGCGAGATCGAGCAAGACCACCTCGGGGGCCAGCGCCGCCACCTGCGCCACCACTTCGACCCCGGTTGCCGCAGCCCCCACCACGAGGAAATCGGGCTGGGTGCCCAGGATAGCGATCAGGCCGTCACGCACCACGGGATGGTCGTCGGCTACCAGCAGGCGGATCGGCGGGGTCATGCCGGGCCTCCTAGCGGCACGCGGATGTCGAGCCGGGTGCCCGCGCCGGGGCTGCTCTGCACCGTGAGCTGCCCGCCCAGCAGCTTGGCCCGCTCGTTCAGGCCGATCAGCCCATAGCGGTCCACCGGCACCTGGCCGGGGTCGAACCCCTCCCCATCGTCAGCCACCGTAAGCTGTACCCCGGCGGGCTGGGTGGTGAGTTGCACGGTCAGGTACCGTGCCCCGGCATGGCGGACCACGTTGGTGATCGCCTCCTGAGCGATGCGGAACAGCCCGGCTTCGATACGGACGGGTAGCGGGCGGCTCCCGCCGACCACCTCCACCTGCACCGCCAGCCCGCCGCGTGCCCCTTCGCTTTCGGCCAGGGTGGTCAGCGCCTCGGCCAGGGTGCGTCCTTCCAGCGGGGCCGCCCGCAGGTCCAGCACCGAGCGGCGCGCTTCGTCCAGGCTGGCGCGGGTCAGGGCCAGCGCCTGGTGCAGCACGGCCCGCACCCGTTCCGCCCCGGCCCCCGTTTCCAGCAAGATATCGGCGGTTTCCAGTTGCAGGGTCAGGGCGGCCAGCCCTTGCGCCAGCGTGTCGTGGATCTCGCGGGCCAGCCGGTTGCGCTCCTCCACCGCGCCCATGTCCACGCTCCTCGCGAACAGCCGCGCCCGTTCGATGGCGATGCTGACCAGATCCCCCACGGTATAGAGCAGGCGCAGGTCATCCGCCGACAGCTTGCGATAATCGGGGCTGACCACGTTGAGCAGCCCCAGCTTCTTGCCGTGGACATAGAGCGGGATGCTGGCGTGGTAGCGCAGCCCGTCGGTGCCGTCCACCAGCGCCTTCAGCCGGGTGCAGGTGACGATGTTGATGTTGGCCGCTTTACGCATATCGCCACCCCGGAAGGTGTCGAGGCAATAGCACCAGCCCTCCATCCGCTCCGGGGCGTGGGCCAGGCCCGGCGGCAGGTTCTGCGCCGCCGCCAGGTAAGACTCGCCCGTGGCCTCGTCCAGCAGCCAGATCCAGCCGGTGTGCAGGTCGAGCAGTTCCGCCACCTGGGCCAGCGCCGTGCGCAGCGTCAGGTCGAGGTCCACCTCGCGGTTGAGGGCCTGGGCGATGCTGTTCAGGATCGCCAGTTCGCGGTTGCGCCGTTCCAACTGGCCCGTATCCGATGCCGGGGTGTCCGTATGTCCCATACGCAGTTATAGCACCCTTCCGCAGCGGCGGCAAGGCGGCTTTTTTCACCACGGAGACACGGAGGACACGGAGCCAGCCCCGGAGGGGCGACAGAATTTAGCCCACGGCGTGAGCCGAAGGGGCGGGGACCGGAAGATCCCCAGCCCCGGCGGGGCGACAGACTAGAATCGGGGGTTGGCTCTGTCGCCCCGCCGGGGCTTCATCCTTGGCTGGCCCTTGCCCACGGTTGCACCGTGGGCTAAATTCTGCCGCCCCTCTGGGGCTGGCCCATCCTATCACGCCGGGTAGCGGGTCAACCGATCCGCCAGGGTTACAGCGGCGCACCGGTGGCCTGGTCCAACTCGTAGCGGGTCCAGAAGTCCATCGTGATCCGCAGCGGGTCGGCGGGCACATTGTAGCGGGCAAAGTACTGGCAGATCCGTTCCACATCGCGCAGGAGCAAGGTGAACGCCTCCGGGTTTTGTGACGCGGGCACTGCCTGGGGGAAGTCAATGATTTTCACCGCGCCCTGCCAGTAGAGGATATTATGCGCCGACAGGTCGGCATGGATCAAGTCGTGCGCCAGGAACAGCCCGATGTTGCCGATGATCTGATCGAACAGGGCCGGGGCTTCGTCGGCGGTCAGGCGGACCTGATTCAGCACCGGCGCGGCCATCTCGGCCTCGCCCAGGTACTCCATCAAGATCGCGTTCTCGCTGTGGGCCAGGACCAACGGCACCGCCGCGCCCGCCTCGTAGAGCCGCCGCAACGTCTCGTACTCGGTCATCAGCCACGAGGTCTGACGGGCCTGCTGGGCGAAGGCCGAGTTTTTTTGCAAGGCGATCAGTTCGCGCCGGTCGTGGACCACCTTGCCCCCGGCATCCAGCACGGCCCGGCCCTGGCGGTAAACGGCGTCATTGCGCAGGTTGCGGAACATGCGCGGGCGGTACACTTTGGCCGCGATCAGGGTCCGCCCGGTATCAGGGTGGGCCGTGCAGCAGTAGACGGTTGCCTCTTTGCCGCCTTTCACCTGCCGCAGCACATCGGTGATCAGGTGGTCGTGATAGAACGGCCCCAGGTAGGTCAGGATCCATTCGTGCTCGTGCCGCGAGGCGTGGAAGGTCGGGTTGAAGCCGCCCTCGGTGTTTTCGTTCGATTCGACCAGGATCATGGTCGCTTCGGCCCGCTCGTTGCGGCGCTTGATGCTGGCGGCGTGGCGGCTGCGCGGGCGCGAGTCGAGGTCTTTCTCCCACTCGTCCAGGTAGTCCAAATAGTCTTTCATCGGCATGGCGGCATCTCCTGGCGGGTCGAAGGCGGGGCGGTTAAGGCCGGTAGAGTACACATGAAGCGGTGATCCTTTTTGTGTGCAAAAGAAAACGGCCACGGATCGCTCCGTAGCCGCAAGACGGCCACGGGGCACATACTGTCCGTGACCGCCGGAAATAAGCGCGGCCACGGGGCAGGATTGCACCCGTGGCCGCCACACCATCAACTCCACCGGTTCACGCCGCCAGG
>JBBSAN010000813.1:0-3528 GCA_038252265.1 Chloroflexia bacterium | reverse complement strand
TCGCTTGGCGGGCGAGATTGGCTAAGAGCAACAGTAGCGGCGCGGCTTCTCAGCCGCGCTCGACAACAGCAGCCAACCCCCATCCGTACAGGCGGCGCACTCGGAGGCCCCTATGCCCTACATTGATCTCAGCACAGCAGACATCGCGACGATTCTGACGGGCACGGTCTTGCCCCCCGATCTTGTCACCCGGTTACAGGCCGCGCAGGCACCGCCAACCGCGTGGGATCAGCAGGTTGTGGCAATCGCGCAGACTATGCCGTGGGCCTGCGACGGCGAAGTCGAGGTGGCACTGGCCAGCGATGGCCATCCCCTCATCAGTGCCGGGGATGATAATGGCGCTTATGTGCTATGCTGGGGGTGGGCGGCCTTCACCAACACGGGGCTGGACCAGGCCACCCCCGAACACGTAGCGGAAGGGCTGTCCGACGAGGCGGCCGGATCGGGTCCGCCTGGCTGATCAAGCATTCCCACACGTTTCCATAACAACCGGCCCTGCAGCAGCAGCCGGGCGACTTGGCGGCAACGCGTGCACGGTTCGAGCACGCCGTGGTATTAGCCGCCCACATCGGGGACTTTCAAGAGCTGCCGCGATTCATCGCCGAGGCGGAACGTGTGCGGTGATCCACTTCCGCCTCCAGTCCGTCGCACGAGATTGAGATTTGGAAACCCCTGATCCCCGCGCGATACCGGGTCGGGCGGGGCGGGGAGTCAGCACCCAAGGAGCATACCCATGACCCACCGCAGCGCAGATGACTTCCAACCCCCGACCGACCCCCGCTTGCGGGAGCTATATGAGCAGACCGATCGCTACTGCAATCAACTGACAACCCTTTATAAGAGCGGAAGCCGGGACAAGACGGCAGTGGCGGATCTGGAGGCGCAGGTAGAGGAGCACCTGGCTATCGTTGCCGAGGTTGCGGCGAGCTTAAAGGGTGAAGCACAGGCGATTACGCGTGTGATGGTCGAGCTTGCCGAGCCCCTGAAAGCTGCCACGGCCTCCGTGGCAGCGCAGGTTCAGCAAATCCTTCGGCGTCAATTGGATGCCGCGCGGTTTGCCGCGCAGGAAGCCGAGGCGGTGGTGGAATACACGCGCAACGTCGATTTTGATTTGGGACGATATAGAGCAGCGTTGGAAGCTGGAGAGGCGGTGAACCTGAACTGGTAATAGCCAGGCGGCATGGTCTGCCCGTGCCTCCTCCAACACCCCACCGGGCGGGGCACGCGGCCAGCCCTAGAGGGCCAGCGCGCGACAGGGCTGGGGTTGCCGGGGCGCTTGACGTTCCGGCGGCCCTCTGCTATAGTGTGCGCGACACTTGTGGGGATAAATTTTATCATAGTGAGGGTTCGCTGGTAGACGGGACCGGCTGCCCTCGCCGCCCCTTTTGGGGTGCGGAGACGGTTCGCTACCGGGGGGAGGGGACCGTCTCCGCTTTTTATACCAATGGACTCTCTGGCTGGCCAACGGGAGTAGCGATCCCTTCGTCGGCGATCTGCTGCATCAGCAGGAGAACCTCTCGATGCTCGACTTGCCCCCCGCTGCTCGTCCGTACGACCGCGCAAAAATCCAGCAACGCGAAGGCAATACGGGTGCTTGATTTGTCGCCCGCGCGCCCTCCTCGTCCAGACGAGCTGGAAACGGGCCGTCGCCGACCCCGCCCGTTTCCATCTCGGCGACCTGTATGTGTTAAGTCAGCCCCTCTACCCCAGCAGTTTGGGCGGGTGGGAGTCGGGGACTAGCGACATCTGGGTGCTGAACGGCGACCTGCGGCACCTTTATACTGCCGTGGAAGAACGACGGGTTGTTGCATAGCTGCGTCGAGATGCCAGCCAGTAGACGGGACTGGGGCATCTGCGACTCATTGCGGGATGAGACCGTACGCCGCCGGGGGGACGGCTACGGTCTCGTCGTTTTGCCGGAGCCGCCCGCGCCCTTCTACCGGGCGCGCCTGCTGTAGCGGTAAAGGCCGCGCACCATGACCGACTTCAAAATCCCGCTCGCCTGGACCACGACGCGCCTGATCACGGCGGCGGAGGCAACCGCCGTGCCCGCCGCTGCTTATGCCTGCCCGGCCTGTGGCGAAGCGGTATGGCTCCGCGCTGGCGCGATCCGGCGTCCGCATTTCGCCCACCAGGCGAGTGAGCACTGCCAGCAAGAGACGATTCTGCATCAGACGGCCAAGCGCCTGATCCTGCAAGTGATCCAGGACTGGCGCGCCGGCACGGGAACCGCGCCATTGGTGCAGCGCCGGTGTTCAATCTGCGGCCAGCCGCAGCCCCAGTCCTTACCGCCCAAGGTCACAGCCGCCGTGCTGGAACAACCGCTCGCGGGCGGCTACATCACCGATGTCGCGCTGCTGGCCGGGCCGACAATTGTGGCCGTGGTTGAGATTCGGGCGACGCATGCCGTGGATGCCGCCAAAAGGGCAGGATTGTCTGTCCCATTCGTCGAGTTGGCCGCCGAGCCGGTTGTGGCCGATCCACGCCACTGGCACCCGCTGGTGGATGGCTTTCGCCCGATCATCTGCCAGCCCTGCCAACGGGCCAATCAGCAGTACCAGCAGCGCCTGGCCCGCGTGGCGCAGCAAACCGGGGTGGAACTCTCGTCGGCGTATTACCGCGCCGCCATCGCCCGCTGCTGGGGCTGCCGTCGATCGATCCTGGTGTTCACTTGGCCCGGTTGGGAGATCCATCCGACCCGCGCGCCGCACGCCGCAGCGCGCCCCCGCACCGTCCGCCAAACCTACTCCGCTACTATGCGCACCCACTATTGGGCCAATACCTGCCCGCACTGCGGGCGGCTCCAGGGCGATTTTCCGCTCTACTGCGAGCCGGACGGGGCTTTCTTCGGCTTTCAGTGCGGCGCGGATACACCCGCGGCCTGGCAGCATGATCAGCGGATCCTGGCCTGGCTGGCCGCTGGCCGCCCGCCGCCGACCCGCGACACGGTAACTCCACCGCCCGGCCTTGACGTGCCCTCCACGCCCCCGCGGGTCACGTCCGATCCTCCTATCAACTGGCAGCAGCTTGATTACCTGCGCCGGGAAACCGATCTGGCGCAGGCCCGGCTGCACCACGCCGCCGCCACCGCGCAAGTCGCCGGTCTGGCTGCGGCGCGGGAGGTGACGGGGGGACCCCCCAGCCCCGCCGAGCGCCTCGCCCGCCATGCGGGGCTCTTGGCGGCCCGCCGGGTGTGGGAACTGGAGCGGCAGGTACCCGATGAATCGGCACCACCCGCGCACGATGGTGCGGACTCCTCCGCACCAGGCGTGCTATAATACGCGGGGGCCCAACGGACCCCTGCGGTGATGGGGCATCATACCCACTGCCGCCACTCTCCCGTGTTCATCAAGAGGGATTCTGTATGCCAGCTCCCCGTGATTATGTCCAGTTTCTGGGGGATTTCCACTCGGACAAGTTTCGCACCCTCTGGCCGGGCCGACAATTGTGGCCGTGGTTGAGATTCGGGCGACGCATGCCGTGGATGCCGCCAAAAGGGCAGGATTGTCTGTCCCATTCGTCGAGTTG
>JBBSAN010000812.1:0-3541 GCA_038252265.1 Chloroflexia bacterium | reverse complement strand
GGAAGGCGAGGTGGACACGAAGAACCGCGACTACCTCACGCTCTATGGGATCGCGCAAGAGATCCGGGGGTTGTGCGCGGCGGGCGGCGACCCGAAGCGTCTTCCGCCCCTGCCGCCGTTGAAACGCAAGCAGACCGCGCCGCTGACCGCGATCCCCCTGCGCCTGCGCCGCGATCAGTTAGCGGGGCTGCAAGCCATCCTCACGGGCGCGGTGGGCATGGACACCCGCGAGGGCCGCGATCAGTTGGTACAAGATTTGGCCCCGTCGCTCCAGGCGCAATTGGCCCGCGCCGACAGCGCCGCCGTGGACCTGATGAACATTTGTACCGGGGTCTACCGCGCGGGGGATTCGCAACTCTTGATCTTGCTGCGGACGTGTGATGGCCTGTTCGACGGCACCCAGGTCCAGGGCGACATTGATGCCTGGTGGGACCGCGTATCCACCCAGGGGGGCTAAGCGGACGGGCCGCCGCCCATCGGGGCCATCGGCTGCTACGGCGGCCTGCGGATGGGGCGGGTCATTCCGCTCCCGGCCACAGTCTGCTACGTGGGCGCGAACGGGCTGGTGGGGCTCCGGCTCATTGGCTGGGAAGAGTACCTGATCGACGCGCCGCCCGGCTGCTGGGACGCCCTCAGCGATGCGGCGCTCTACCGCGCCGATGTGCCGGTGACGGCGTACTTGCAACTGGGGTGTTGGACCCCTGGCCCGCCCGGCAGCGGGGACCTGATTAGCCCGTGGTATACCGAAACGAGGTGAACCGATGCAAGGCACGCGCATCTATTCGGAAAGATTCCAGGACTTTACGCCGGGCACCTATGGCGCGGTCGACGGCCTGTGGATCTGTTGTCCGCCTGCGGGGGCTATTGGGGTCCTCCGCACGCACCAGATCACCGAACATGAGGACGGCACCATCCCGGTAGCCCCCTCCATTCTCACGCCCGCCGTGCCTAACGAAGTGCGCTGGCACGGCTACTTAGAACGTGGCATCTGGAGGGAAGTATGACCGTTCCGAATCCGACCGCCCTGACGCCGCCCGGCGAGGTGCCCGTCATCGTGCATCTCAAGCCCGATCTCCTCCATTTTCAGGAGTGGCATGAACCCCGCCCCCGGCTGATCAGCGGCGTGGTGCTGCACTCCACGATGGGCCGCGATAGCCGCCGCTGGCTCTCCACCGACCCGGCCAGCAGTGTGAGCATTCATGCGCTGGGGCAACCGGACGGCACCCGCGTCAACATCGTCAACTACGCCGACGTGGCCTGGCATGTCGGGGAAGCCGTCGCCCCGTGGACGAATGCCACCACGCTCGGCTATGAGTTCGAGAATCGCAGCAACGGCGGGCTAATCAAAGAGCCCTACCCCGCCGTGCAAATCGCCACGGGCGCGCACTGGTTGGCAACGGTGATGTACTCCTACGGCATCCCGTGGGAACGGGTGGTCCGCCACGGGGATGTGGCCCGTCCGGTGGGGCGACGCATTGACCCCGTGGAGCCGTTCCCGTGGGACGCGTTCCGGCGCATCACGGAACAATGGCTGTTTTATCTACAGTACTGTAGCGCCGACGAGCGCACGCAGGCTATTAAATAAAGGAGCAAAGCATGAACATTCTTACAGTCCTGACCGCGTTTCTGAACGACCAACGGACCCTGACGTTGCTACTGCTGATCGTCGTCGATCTGGTGGTCGGCATTATCGCGGCGCTGCGGGCGGGCGCGTTCGCCTGGCGGCGCGTGGGCGACTTCTACCGCACCAACGTGCTGCCCTACCTGTTGGGGTACGGCCTGGTCTACGCCATCGGCGCGCTCGGCGTCGGGGCGCTCCTGGGACCGACCTGGCAAGAGGTGGTGCAGACGGTCGGGGCCGGTCCCGCCATCATCAGCCTGATCGCCAGCATCGGCGCGAACCTGCTGATTATCCGCGCCCCGCCGCCGGTGCAAGGGTAGGGGGCCCGCATCACCGCCGCCCAAGCCCGGCTCCACCAACTACCGTTAGCCGTCTAGTGAAGGGACCCCCCCCATGTTAACCATTACAGCGGAGTTAATCGACACGCTGCCCACCCCACCCGACGCGACGGCCCCCGATGGGACCACGCCGATTGATCAGTATACCGACCGAGCGCTCCCCCACTGCGCGGGGCTGCAAGACGGCGCTGGCAATACGGTGGAGGGGTGGAGCAGCCTCCAGGGGAATGACACCCTGATCGCCGTGTTCCGGGTGGACCATACCAGCGGGGCACGCACCGCCCTTGCCACGGTCCTGCCGCCGCCCACCTTTAAGGTGGACAGTTTCACGTTCTGGCAATCCGGCCCGAACCTGATCGTGGGTCTGACCGCGCACGAGGCGGTCAGCAGCCCGACGCGGGCCAACATCTATGCGCGGGCGGTCGTGCCCGGCGTGCTGGTGCCGTATGGCCCTGGGGCCGAGCCGCGCGGCGCGTTCATCGACCCGGCCCTGCTCGGCGGCAGTCCCGCCCCCGCGCCCAATCCCACGCCCGGCCCCATTGACTTTGCCCCGGTGCAAGCGATGATCACCGCTGCGCTGACGACCCTGGTCAGCGACTTCGGCGGCACCAGTGTGCGGGATGGGCTGCAGCAAAAGGCGGAGGATGGGTTGGTGTGGCTGCTGACCGTGAGCGAAGCCGACGCGGGACCGCGCTGGTCGGTGGCCCAACGCTACCGCGAGGCGCTCTTTGCCTTCCATCGCAATCTGGTCGGCGCGCAACTGTGGGAGTTTGCCATTCGGAGCGGGCAAGTGCCGCCCAGCGCTGCGCCGGACTGGGTGCATGGGCTGCCGGGCTACCCCTGGGGCCGATAAGCCGCTTCCGCTTTGGCGCGGGGGCTACCGATAGGGTAGGCAAGGGGGCGGCTCACATCGAGCCGCCCCCTTGTTGTATGCCTATGGATCACGCTATGACGTTAGATTGTGACTCATATGAGTCACTAATGGATCACATAAGTATAGTTATGTTAAGCTTGGATTGTGGCTATTTGTGAGGCATAAACGCGGCAAGCCACGTCCGCAACTGCTCATTCTCCGCACGTAGCGTAGCATTCTCCTGCTGCAATTGTTCGATCATGTCATACGGTATATGCGTCCGCTGTCGTGCTAGTTCGGATATGTTTGACGTGCTGATACCATATTGACGCGCCAGCGCCGCTTGCGTCACCGTGCCGCTACGTAACGCAACACGGATCTCCGCTACCTGTACGGGGGTGATCTTGCGCGGGCCTGTATTAGTGTATCGCCCCTTGCGCGCCCGATCCCGCATGTTGTCACCGCGCGTACCTCTGGACAGATGGGCCAGGTTGACGCATGAGGGGTTGTCACAACTGTGGAGCAAACATTCTTCCCAGGTGAGCGCGGTCCCATGCTGAATAAGCCACATAACGCGATGGGCGCGCCACACATTGCCGTGTAATGTCATGCGGCCATACCCTGCGTCGTCGCGGTTGCCTATCCAGGACCAACAAGCCCCAGGCCCGGCGGATTGATCGACATAGGACCAAAAGCGTGTTATATCGGCAGTGGTAAGATCAGGGGTCT
>JBBSAN010000811.1:0-3545 GCA_038252265.1 Chloroflexia bacterium | reverse complement strand
CTGCACGGCCAGTTCGGCCTTATGCTGCCAGCCGTCGGCGTCGGTCTGCGCGTTCTGGTAGCGGGCCTGGAGCCGCGTATCGTCGGCCATCGCCAGCGCGGTGGCCGAGCGCGCCTCTTCCAACTCCTGCTGCATCTGGCGCAGGTACTCTTCGACCATCTTCTGCGGGTCTTCGGCGGCGTCGATCATCGCGTTGATGTTGGCGCTGATCAACGTCTGGATGCGGGTGACGATTGACATGGGGTCTCCTTGTTGCGCGGGGCGAGCGAATTGGCCGCAAGCGTCCTGGGTATATTCTATCATACGTGGGAAGCGGGTGTCATGTTCCGCTGGCGGGCAGCAAAATGGGGCCGGGAGATACCCCCGGCCCCGAACAGTACGCGGCGCTTACGGCGTCGGCGGCAACGCGGAAGGCACGGGCGAGGGGCCGGGCGTGGCATCTATCCACTGGCGGGTAAGGAGATCGAAGACGAAGGTGACGTGGGCCTGGGGGTCGTCGGGGATTACCGTCACCCGGGTGCCGTCCACCGCTGCGATATGCATCGGCCCCCGCCGCTGAGGGGTAGGATACCGCTCTATCCCTGCGTCGAAGACAACAATAACACCGATTGTAGTATCCGAAAGATCACCGCTCGCGTCATTGTACAAATACCCAGCATTCACATGCAAATACTCGTTATTAAGCAGCACGACCCAGCAATTGCTCGGATTAAAGCCGTGAATGCCCGGCGAGCACTCTTGCTGTTGCCCGACGACGGGCGTCGGCTCCGGGGCCGAGGTGCGCCAGGGAGTAGGCCAATCGTAGGGGTTGGGTGTGGGGCCAGCTAAGGCGGTCTGTTCCGCAGGAATGGTCGTCAGCGCTGCTCGGGTATTGGACGCCGCCGCCGTGGCGAACGTGGTGTTTATCTCGGCCACTATTTCCGCCACCGTGAGCGTTGCAGCGGCACCCGCTGTGAGCGTGGGAGCCGGCGACACACCCACGACTGTCGCGGCGGTGAGGGGCAGATCCGGAGGTGGGGCAGTCGGCGTTCCGCCGCCCGACAAGGATGACCCTGCTGCCTGCCCACACGCTGTCAAGGACAGTAGGAGGATCAACAACAGGAGCAGCGTCGGATAGGAAAGTTGGTCCCTGGTGTGCCGAGTGGTTCGCTGTTTCATACTGGTATGATCCTTCCTGTAGCGAGTGTATGCACCATAGCCTAGGGCTGCTTACGGATGTCGGTCAAGAAATTTATATGTGGTGGTGGGATGTTGTTTGGTGTAGGGAACTGCGAACATTGTAATGGTAGCGATAGTATCGGATGGATTATACTATCTGGTGTGCATGGGGCATTATGGATGTCATACAGAGCTTGCCACCCCTGGCGTGGTGGGAAGTCCTTACACGGATAACCACTTCCACAGTTGAATTGTGGATCCACCCAAAGAGCTAAGTTCTGAAAGTTGCAACCACTACTGCCGCACTCAGTCATGACTCCCGCAATGTCCATCCATTTCCCACTCTCAGCCACAATTCGCCTGACGTTATACCACTCTTCTGCTAGAGGGGGTTTATAAATTTCAGGGAGCGCGACAGTGCGAGCCAAACCCCCTGACAGCTCAGATACTTGCTTGAGTTCCGTGATGTTTGCTGCACTCCAGGCGTTTCTCGGTTGGCTACGCACACAACCATCACAACTTCCGAAGTCGTAGAGGGGGGCGTGCCAAATGGATGCGTCTGCATACACACTGTAGCCATGTGCCCACTCATACGTCGGGACATAATCCCACTTCCACGACCAGCCCGGTTCTGCATCGTAGGCTCCTACTGCGCTTAGCATGGGCTGGTAGTGCAGCCAGGAAAGCTCATCATTGACGGCGGCAACCATCTGGGCCCAATCCCGCCCGAGATCGAATGTGAGGTAGGGATTTGGCTGGTGCGTACCGGAAGAGTCTACAAAATAGGAGTTGCTGGCACCGATGGCTATAGTTAGGTTCATATTGGGATTCAGAATTGGCACCGGGCCACATCCTAGCGCATATCCTTTAACGAACGTCAATGCATCATCGTAAATATCGTCTACAGGTAGGCTGTCTCCACCGGAACCACCCGATGAAGGCGGCCAAAGTAGAATAGGTGACGAAATATCGGGAAGCATTGCACCATAGATGTGTGCACCACCTGGACTGGCAAAATCATAGGGTCGACCGAAATCCAGGACGACAATTCCGTGGACATCTTGATCTCGGACGGTGCATCCCAATGACTGAGCCGCGTTGGCATTGGTCCGTTGTATATAATAACTTACTGTGTAGGTAGGTGGTGTTGAGATGGGGGTCGCTGTGGGTGTGATTGTCGGTGTGGCCGCTGTGTAGTGCAGGGTGAGCGTTTGCCACTGATTAGCTGTTGGACTGTAGTTGCCTACGGCCCACACATCGTTGGTCGCCACCCCGGCCACTCCATAGAGGGTATCGTCTCCCGGTTGATTAGGGCTAGCTTGATCACTTAAAGCCGTACCGTCCCAATGCACGGTGAGGGTCCCCCTAGTACCAGCTGGGGCGCTAAACCCCGCTTCCCAGACATCGCTTGTCCCTATCGCGGCCACCCCATAGAGTGGTTTAGACGATCCGCCGGGTTGGGTGATGATGCTCCAACTGGTGCCGTTCCAATGGATCGTCAGGGGGCTGGTGCTGCCCCCGCTGGCGGCAGATCCCACCGCCCATACGTCGTTGCTCGCCACCATTGCTACGCTGTGCAGAATGTACTGGGCCCCATAAACAGGGCTTAAGCTGGGCAGCACCTGCCAGTTACTGCCGTTCCAGTGCAGCGTTAGTGGCACGGTAGTGCCGGAAGTGACACCCTCGTCACCGACCGCCCACACATCGTTGACGGTACGGGCCGCAATGCTGGTAAGATGCGCTCCATAGGGAAAGCTATTCGCCTGGTAGGCGATCGACCAGCTAGTGCCATCCCAATGGTAGATACAAGGCTGGGACCCCAGGTAATAGCCCCAGGTACCGACCGCCCAGGCATTATTGGCATCCACCACCGTAACCCCGTACAGAATATTATTGTCGGGCAGTTCTGGGCTGACTACCTGACTCCAGGTGCTGCCATTCCAGTGGAGGATGAGTGGTCGCCAGTTAGGACCGTCGGTATTCGTGGTATTGTACCCCCCGACGGCCCAGGCGTCATTGGCGGCGCGAACCGCGACGGCGTTTAGTTCGTTGCGGTTGCCGGGGTTGGGCGCGGAGACGCTAGACCAGGCGCTCCCGTCCCAGTGCTGGATGAAGGTGCCCGATGGGGTGACGGTAGCTGTGGGCGAGTTGTCAGGGCTGAAATGTTGTCCGACTGCCCAGACATCATTACTGGTGCGGGCGGCCACGGCCTTCAGCAGTGTCGGCTCACCGGCATTGGGGCTGTTAACGATGGTCCAAGCCGGGGGTGGAGGGTCCGCCGGAGGGGCGGCGTGGACCTGCAAGGTGAGGGCCGTGGCGAGGAGCAGCAGACCGAGGGCGAGGACGAGACCCCACACGCGGCGCGGGGCCTACGGCCCCGCGCCATT
>JBBSAN010000810.1:0-3547 GCA_038252265.1 Chloroflexia bacterium | reverse complement strand
GGTCGTGGAAGCGGATGCGGCAGGCGACATGCGCTACACCATGCTGGAAACGATCCGGGAGTTTGGCTTGGAATGCCTGGCAGCAGCGGGGGAGGAGACAGCCATCCGCGCGCGGCACGCCGCCGCCTACCTGGCCCTGGCCGAAGCGGCGACCCCGGCCTGGCACGGCCCGGCGCAGGGCGCGTGGTTGGATCGGCTGGAACAGGAGCATGATAACCTGTGGGCGGCGCTGCGCTGGCTCCTGATAGCGGGGGATGGGACCAGCGCCGGGCGGCTGGTGGGAGCGTTGGGGCCGTTCTGGCTGGCGCGGGGCTACATCAGCGAGGGGCGGCACTGGCTGGCGCAAGCCCTGGCCCTCGGTCCCCCGGCTCTGGTGCAGGCATTAGCCCTCACGCGGGCCGGGAGCCTGGCCGTGCGGCAGGGCGATTGCGCCGCCGCGCACGCCTTGCTTGCCCAGAGTCTCGATCAATACACGAGCATCAGTAATCCCACCGGACAGGCCCACGCACTCGACGGCCTGGGTACTGTGGCGACGCGCCAGAGTGATTACCCGGCGGCGCGCCGCCTCTATGAAAGGAGCCTGGCGCTCTACCGGGCGGGCGCGGATACCGGTGGGATGGCCCGCACGCTATTGAGGCTGGGCGAGGTGGCCCGCTGCCAGGGGCACTATGACCGGGCCGCGAGCCTTTACCGCGAAGGTCTGGCCCTTCGCCGGCAGGTGGCCGATCCCGGCGGCATCGCCTGCGCCCTGGTGGACCTGGGCAACATATCCCTGACTCAGGCTCAATACCCAACGGCGCAAGCATATTATGAGGAGAGCCTGGACCTGTTCAAGCATCTGGGGGATAGCTGGGGCCAGGCGCGGGTAGTCAACAATCTGGGCGAGATAGCACGGCACACCGGCGATCCCGCCACCGCGCGGGCACGTTACGAGCAGAGCGTGGCGCTATTCCGCGCGGCGGACGGCCCGGCGGGGGTGGCCGGTGCCCTCGCTAACCTCGCCTACGTGGTGTTCCAGGGGGACGCCCCGGCGGCGGCCCGCCTCTATGAAGAGAGCCTGGCGATCCTCCGCACCATCGGCGATCGCAACCTGAGCGCGGTCTGCCTGACCGGCCTCGCCGGGGTGGCGGCGGCGCAGGCCCAACCCCGGCGCGCCGCCCACCTGTTCGGCGCAGCCGCGGCGCTGCTTGAAACGCTAGGGGCGGGGGACGACCAGGCGGTGGCGGGTGACCGCGCCGACTACGAGCGCCTGGTCGCGGCGACCTCGGCCCAACTCGACCCGGAGGCCTTCGCGGCCTGCTGGCAGGAAGGTCGCGGCCTCGTATGGGCCGAGGCGGTTGGCTATGCGCTGGGCGAGTTCGCCCTGCCGTAACCTGGCTGGTCCCCTTTTGTCCAGGTTATTGTCCAGGCTCGTCCCCTTCCAGCCGGACCATCTTTCTGCTAGACTGAATCTTGAGCGCAGGTCGTTTCAGGCGCGGTGTAGCATCTTGATTTCCCTATCTACCGGCGAGGAGGTACGCTATGCGGCGACATCATTGGCTGCTGATCGAGATCCTGACCGCTTGCGGATTATTGCTGGTGAGCCTGCTGGAGCGGACCGAGCGGACGCGTGCCGCCCGCCCGGCGCTGCCCGCGCCCCTGGCAGCGCTGCCCGGCCCGCCGGGGCCGCAGGGCGCCGTCACCGCCACACCCACGCCCAATTGTGCCGCGCTCTGGTCCGTCGTCACCAGCCCCAACGCGGGCGCGGGGCACAATAACCTCTACGGGATCTCTGCACTCTCGCCGGGCGATATCTGGGCGGTTGGCTCCTATCGCGACGGCGGGAATCAAGACCAACCGCTCATATTGCACTGGGACGGCACCAGTTGGACCCAGGTGTCCGCACCGCTCGGCGGCTCCCTGGCGGCGGTCGCCGCCCTCAGCAGCACCGACGTGTGGGCGGTGGGCAGCACCAACGGCGGCCCGGCGCAGACGTTCACTATGCACTGGGACGGCAGCAGTTGGACCGTGGTGCCCAGCCCCAGTCCCTGGGCTAACGGCGGCAGGCTCCGCGCCGTCGTCGCCCCCGCCTCCAACGACATATGGGCGTTAGGAGCCGCCACCGACCAGACGGACCGCACCCTGGCCGAACACTGGGACGGCACCAGCTGGACCGTCGTAACCACCCCGAACGTTGGCAATCGCCTGAACGGCCTGTTCGGCGCGGTGGCTGTGAGCGCGGGCGACATCTGGGCGGTGGGGCGCTATGACGCGAACAATAGCGGACCGAGCCTCCTCCAAACGCTGGCCCTTCACTGGAACGGCAGCGCCTGGGCAGTGGTCGCCACCCCCAACGTAGGCGCGAACGAAAACGGCTTACTGGCGGTGACGGCGGTGAGCGCGAGCGGTGTGTGGGCCGTAGGCAGCACCTGCTCCAACAGTGGTGCCTGCATCAGCCCGCAAATCCTGACCCTGCACTGGGACGGCAGCGCCTGGAGCGCCGTGCCCGCTCCGGTCCCGCCCGGCGTCACCCTGGCCTGGGGCATCGCTGCCGCCGGGACGAACGACGTGTGGGCCGTCGGGCAGACCATTAGTAGCTCCACAACCACGACAACCATCCATTGGGACGGCGCAGCCTGGACCCTCGTGCCCAGCCCCAACCCCGACAGCAGCATCAATTCCCTGCGTGGGGTGACCGCCCTCGGATCGGGCGATGTCTGGGCGGTGGGGGCCGATCAGAACCTGCCCAGCCGCACGCTGATCGAACGTTATCACACCCTCTGCCCGTCGACGGCGACCCCGACTGTAACCGGTACGCCGCCGACCGCCGCCGCGACCCGCCCGCCGACCGCTATCGCCACCCGCACGCCGACCGGCACGAACACCACCACCTATACCCCTACTTACACGCCGACGCCGACCACTACCGGTACCCCGCCGACGGCGACCCCCATCCCCACGGTCGGCGGCGGGTGCAGCGTGACGAACAGCGGCGCCACCCCCAGTTGTGCTTATCCCGGCACCTATAACGCCTACTTCGGCGTCTATACCCTCTGCATGTTCGCGCTCAGCGGCGCAAGCCAGATCACTTTCCAGGTCGCGCCCGGTGCCGCTGGCCCCTGGACCGATTACGACCAGTTCAGCGGGATCCAGGCGTTCCCGCCGGGTGGCAGCGGTTATGCCCATACCTTCAACGAACCAAACATCCCCGCCCCGTACACCACCTATCGTTTCCACTACACCAGCATGGTCAACAACGGCCAAACGCTGGACAGCTACTCGGTGACCCAACCCCTCTGTATCCAGCCGGTGGTGACGCCCACGCCGACCGGCGTGACCACGCGCTGCAACGTGTATACAGCGGGCCACCAGACCAGTTGCGCCGTGCCCGGCATCTACAGCTACGACTTCGGCGTCTATATTGCCTGCGGTACCTCGATGTTCGGCAGCGGCACGATCGGGCTGGAGGTGGCCCCCAGCCCCGCCGGTCCCTGGACTGGCTACGATCAGCAGCCGTTTTCGGTGACCTACTCGCCGGGGAGCCACAGCATCACCGGCAGCTTCACCG
>JBBSAN010000809.1:0-3557 GCA_038252265.1 Chloroflexia bacterium | reverse complement strand
GGGACGAGACCGCGCAGGCCCCGGCATACGCAACGGATTACCGGGGATGACTACCGTTGCGCAAGCCGGGGCCTGCGCGGTCTCGTCAAGAAATTGGGCGCGCATACCCAGGCGGGCGCGGGCGCTAGGCGTCCATGCGCAATTCCTCGAAGTCGAGATCCCGCTCAATATTACGCCAGATCTCATCCTCGATCTCCCCATGCTCGCGGAGACCCAGCACTGCCGCGCGCTCTGCCGCAATCACGGCCCGGCGGATCCGGTAATGTTCCAGCAGTTCCTGATCGTCGTGCTCCTCCCCGTCCGACCCGTCTCCCGTCGCCTCTGCGCCCTCGGTTTCGCTCGGTGCATGACCCAGATGGCTGATCCGGTGGTCATACTGCGCGCGCAAGGTGTCGATCAAGGGCAGGTGCGTCGGCCACTCCTCGCGGAGTTGCTCGATCCGGGCCAGGGCGGCCTCGGTCGCGGTGCGCCGCGCATGTAGCTCCTGGTGGACGCTGATACTGCTATCCACGCCCACACCGAGCGCACGGATGAGCAACGGCAAGGAGAGGCCCTGGCCCACCAGGGTCGCCAGGATGACAAAGAAGGTCAGGAAAATCAGCAGTTCCCGCTCCGGCGTTGCCTGGGGCAAGGAGAGGACCACGGCCAGCGAGACCACCCCCCGCATCCCCGCCCAGCCGACAACGAACACCTCGCGCCAGCTTGGGGCCGGGTCCGGGGGGCGGGAGCCGTTTCCCGAAGGGCGGGCAGGCCGCAGCCGCGCGAACCCCCAGCGCCGGGCCGCCTCCAGGAAGACCCAGGCCAGGCGCACCCCGATCACCGTGAGGCTCAGGAGCAGGCCGAGGCCGAGGAGGGCCGGGAGTGAATGATCGGCCAGCGTGGGCAGGATGGTCGAGAGTTGCAACCCGATGAGAATGAAGACCAGGCCATTGAGGATGAAGTCGACCATCTCCCACACCGCCCTATTGCGAAGGCGCGCCTCGGAGTGCCAGATGTAGGGGGCCTGCCAGCCCAGGTACAGGCCCGCCGCGACCGTGGCGATCACGCCGGAGACACCGAGCGCCTCGGCAGAGAGGTAGGCAGCAAAGGGCGTGAGCAGCGAGAGGGTGATCTCTACCGGTGGATCGTCGATCCGCCGGTGGAGTTGGGCGATGAGCCAGGCGATCACCAGCCCGACCAGCACGCCGCCGATCCCTACGACCACGAAGCGCATCCCCGCATCGCCCGCGGAAAAGGCGACCGCGAGAGTCCCTAGCGCAGCCCGGTAGGCCACCAGCGCGGTTGCGTCGTTAACCAGGCTCTCGCCTTCCAGCAGGGTGACGACCCGCCGGGGAACGCCCAGGCCCCGAAAGACCGCCGCCGCCGCCACCGCATCGGGCGGCGACACGATGGCCCCAAAGGCGAAGGCCACCGGCCACCCCAGATCGGGCAGCAGGGTATGCATCAACACGGCCACGACCAGCGTCGTGATCAGGACCAGGCCGACGGCCAGCGACAGAATGGGCGGGAGGCGCTGGCGAAAATCCCGGATCGACGTGGTGAAGGCCGCCTGATAGATCAGCGGCGGCAGGAACAGCAGAAAGACCAGTTCCGGGTCCAGGGGGAGAGCCGGCACAATCGGCAGCAGCGCCAGGATCAGCCCGCCCAGCACCAGCAGGATCGGGTATGGCACGCGCACCGCCCGCGCGAGAGGGGTCAGTGCGGCCACGACGACCAGCAACAGGAGGACTAACTCGATTTCATTCATAACACAATAGGGGGTGGGCTTTTAGCTAGCGCGCGCGGACAAGCGCCCGGCGCATGTCGAACCATCGTCTTATGCAGAATCCGGGGGTCAACCCTCCCCCGCGATCTAGCGGTAATAGCGGGCCGTCGTCCCATTGAAGCCTGAGTTGGGACCGACGCGCACCCCCCGGTCGCGCACTGCCGGATGATCGGATCCACAACGGTTCCTCCTATCGGGCCGTTATAGCGAGCGGGCGGAGCAGGATCATGCCGTTATTATACAACCTCGTTGCAACCCGCTAGCCAGGAGGGTGTATAATAACAGCGTACCCCAGAGCGAACCACTGGTCCTGGGCCGAGTTGAACACGACCACGACGATGATGCCTTGATCCTGGCGTGGCGGATCCCGCTCCACAGGCGGAGCCGCCCCGTCGCCGGAGCGCCCATGCCCGATCCGTCCAGCACTGTCTATACCTTGCTCTTGACCGACCTCGCCAGCAGCGTCCCCCTGGAGGAGCCGCCTACCCCGGAGGGGCACATGGCCCCGGCGCGTCCCGAAGCCTTGCTGCACGCCGCTATTGCCGCCGAAGGTGGCAGCCTCTTCCAGACCGGGGACGCGCTAGTGGGGGCAGCGTTCGCCACGACTTCGGCAGCGGTGCGGGCGGCGGTCGCGGCCCAACGCGCCCTGCACCCGAAGGAAGGGACGCACTGGCCCCACCTGCGGCTGCGCATGGCCCTGCACAGTGGCCCCGTGGAGGTCCGCAACGGTGACTACGACGGGCCGGTGCTCACCCACCTGGCGCGCCTGCTGGCCGCCGGGCATGGCGGGCAAATCCTGCTCTCGCAGCCGGTCACCACGGTGATCGCGACCACCCCCCCCGCCGGGGTCTTTTTACAGGATCTGGGCCGCCAGCGTTTGAACGACCTGGCCCCGCCTGAGCGCGTCGTGCAATTGACCGTGCCGGGGGTGACCGCCGACTTCCCGCCCCTCCAATCGTTGGACGCTTTCCGCCACAATCTGCCGATCCAGTTGACCAGTTTTGTGGGCCGGAAAGCGGAAATGGCCGCGCTTCACCAGCGGATGGCCGGGGGCGGGGCGGCCCCCCCGCTCCGCCTGGTGACCCTGATCGGCCCTGGCGGCACCGGCAAAACCCGCATGGCCCTCCATGTCGCCGCCGAACAGGTGGCCCACTTTGCCGACGGGGTCTGGCTGGTCGAACTGGCGGCGCTGGCCGATCCGGCGCTGCTACCCCAGGCGGTGGCGGCAGTGGTCGGCGTGCGCGAAGAGGCGGATCGCGCCCTCCTGACCACCCTGGCGGCCACATTGCAACCCCGGCAACTGCTCCTTGTGCTGGACAATTGCGAGCATCTGATTGCGGCTGCCGCCGACCTGGCCGAAACCCTGCTAAACGCCTGCCCCCGCCTGGTCATCCTGGCAAGCAGCCGAGAAGCGTTGGGCATCGCGGGGGAGGCTATCTTCCGCGTGCCCTCCCTGGCCGGGCCGCCCCGCCCCGCCCAGGCCGAGGCCGGGGTGCCTGCCGAGGCGGTGGGCGACTACGACGCCGTCCGTCTCTTCCTCGACCGCGCCCGTGTCGTGCGTCCTGATCTACCCCTCACCAGCGGGACGGCTGCCGCGCTGGCGACGATCTGCCAGCGCCTGGACGGGATTCCCCTGGCGCTGGAGCTGGCTGCCGCACAGGTGCGGGATCTTTCGGTCGAGCAGATCGCCGTCCGGCTTGATGATCGCTTCCGCCTGCTGACCGGCGGCAGCCGGTCGGCCCTACCCCGCCAGCAGACCCTCCGCGCCCTCATTGATTGGAGTTGGGACCTG
>JBBSAN010000808.1:0-3558 GCA_038252265.1 Chloroflexia bacterium | reverse complement strand
TGGGGACCGGCCCCATCCCGCCCGGCTCCCTACGGTGAAACAGCGCATGAACGTGTGCGGCCCGCAAACAAGCGTTTGCGGGCCGCACTGTATTGGGCGCACTGTTGGGTTGGGCGCTGCTGGGTGCGGGTCTAGATCACCGGCACCGCGTCGAGCCGGGTGGCATAGGCCGCATAGTCGGGCGACACCCGCTGGTAGGGACTCGACAGCAGTGGCGAGGCGATCATGAAGTCGGCAGAGGCGCGGTTGCAGGCCACGGGAATGTTCCATACCACCGCGATACGGATCAGCGCCCGCACATCGGAGTCGTGGGGCTGCGCCGTGAGCGGGTCCCAGAAGAAGATCAGCAGGTCGATCTCCCCCGCCGCGATCTTGGCCCCGATCTGCTGGTCGCCACCCAGTGGGCCGCTTTGCAGCTTGTGGACGGGAGAGTCGAGTTCCTGTTCCAGGAGCTTGCCGGTGGTGCCGGTAGCGTATAGCTCGTGCTCGATCAACAGCTCTCGGTTAAAGCGCGCCCATTCGAGCAGATCTTGCTTCTTACTGTCATGGGCGACGAGGGCAATCGTCTTGGTTTGATTCATCATATTCACCCCTTTTCTGTGTTCGGTGTGGCTGCGTGGGGTGACGCCATTATCACCGTGATATTTTTAACAGTGGAAATCATTTGTACTTCGTTATACCGAACGCTTCCAACTGCCCATGATACAACGAATCGGGGACTCGTTCTGTGGCGAGCGTTACACTTGATCGCCAAGATAACGGCTGTGGTGTGGCCTACTAACAATCTGGGTGATAGCCTATTGAACAAATGATACCGGTTGACAATTCTTTGTTGTGGCAGTAGAATTGTTTCGTTCCACTTTTATCTCCCCCTCCCCCGAGCACGGAAGCCACGCCTGCCGCCGTTGCGAGACCATTGGCTTCCCGCACAACGCTATTCCGCCAGGCCGGCCAGCGCGCCCTCGCTATCCTGCGCATCGCGTTTGCGGTAGGGCTGGTGGTCAGTTGGGTGGCCCTGGCGTTGCCCGGTGCGAGCAAGGCCTGGCTCCAGGCGGCGCGCACCCCCGCCAACACGGGCATCTCTTTTGATGCCCAGCGCGCGCCGCCGGGGGACGCCCCGCTTTATACCCTGCTGATCGCCGCGCACACCCGTTGCCCCGCGACCCCGGCGCTCCTGGTCCTGAGCGATGATGAACGCGCCTGGCAACGCGGTAATTACTTCCTCTATCCCCAACGCCTGGATGTCGTCCACAGCACCGACCCCCTGGACGCAGCCACGCTCGCCACCCACGCCGGGGGCTGTGTCCTGTATTATGGCCCGCAAGGCACGCGATTAGATCCGTTTCATGATCGCCTGACCCAGCTCGCCTGTTCCACGGATGGGTGCCTTTTCGGGATCAGCAAGTAGCGCGTATGATCGTCCTCGGCTTTCTCCTCGCCCAAGTCGCTGCGCTGCTCGTCGGCGCGCTCCTCCTGCTCGTCCTGGAGAGCCAGGATCTGCCGGTGGCGCTCTTCGGCGTCACCGCCTGGCTGGGGGCACAGGCGTGCTGGCCGCCGAACACCTGCTGCTGGCCCAGGCCGGTCTGCCCTGGGACCCCCTCCTACTGGCTCTCCCCTGGGTTCTCCTCGGCGGGCTATTGGGCTACCGCCGGTATACCTCGCGCCACCCGCAAAAATCCGAGGCGGGGCACCGACCCGCCTGGCGGCGGCGCGCCCCCGACCTCGCGCTGGATCTGGTCATCGGCCTGGCTATTCTGGCCTGGACGGCGGCGCTATGGTGGAAAGCGACGAATACGCCGCTTATCGGCTGGGATGCCATCGCGATGTGGCTGTTCAAAGGGCGTGCTTTCTATGCGGCGGGCACCGTGCCCGTTGCTTTCTTCGCCGATCCCGGCTATGCCGGTTACGCCCATATGGATTATCCCTTGCTGGTGCCGTTAACCGTGGCCCAGACCTACGCCTGGACCGGGGATACCGATATCCTCATGCGCGGTTGGTGGGCGCTGTTAGGCGGGGCGACCGCCGCAGGCCTCTACTGGGGGTTGGCCGGATTCGCCGGGCGTATGGCGCGCCTGGGTGGGCTGGCCCTTGTGCTGACTCTCCCCGGCCTCTACACCCATGCCGCCGACTACTTCGCCGGGTATGCCGATTTACCCCTGGCCGTCTTCTTTTTCTAAGGGGCATTATTTTTGCGTTAAAGCAAAGCCCTCGTACTGTGGAGGCAAAAGGCTCGTACTGCTGCGGACCATGTCGTGGTATACTGAGCAGGCGCGGCCTATGGTCTTTGGTACTCCCCGAGGAGGTTGAGCGATGCGGACCCGTCGGATTTATCCCGCCACCATGCCCCGGTACTACTTTCGTACCGAACTATTAGCCTGTCCTACTTGTGGAGCCCCCCTCCACCGCTACTGCACCCTGGCTCAGCGCTCGATCATTACCACCACCGGCCCGCTCTTCGTCACCCATGTCGGCTGTCGGTGTGCCAATTCCGCCTGTCCCACCGCCGCTCGCTGTTATCGCAGTGCCGCCGCCGAGGCGTTAGCCCTGCCCGGCTTCACCTTCGGGCTGGATCTGGTGGTGCTCGCGGGACAGGCGCACTGGGGGGACCATCAGACCCTCGACCAGGTGCATCAGCGGCTGTTGACCCCGTTGGCTCCCTGGCACTTGACCATCTGCCGCCGTGAAGTCCTCTACTTATGTGAGGCTTACGCTACGCTACTGTGCGCCGCCCAATCCCCGGCCAGTGATCCCACGTGGGCGACCTGGCTGGCCCAGGTCCACACGAATGGGGGACTGATCCTCTCGCTCGATGGCATTCAGCCGGACAAAGGCAATGAGACCGTTTATCTGGTGCGGGATGTGCTGACTGGGCGGGTGCTGGCCGCCGAGCAAGTGCGCGAGAGTAGCACGGCGACGATCAAACAGTTGCTGGCCCCGGTCGTCGCGCTGGGCGTGCCCATTCGGGGGGCCATTACCGATGCCCAGGAATCCCTCATCGCGGCGGTAGCCGAACTGTGGCCGGGCACCCCCCACCAACTGTGCCACTTTCACTACTTGCGCGAGGCCAGTCGGCTGATGGATGAAGCCGACCGGGCGGTCAAGGTCGCGGTGCGCCAGGTGATTCAGCCGCGGGTGCGGGATCTGCGCCTGCAATTGGAGCGGGGCGCGCCGCCCACCGATGCGGTCGAAGGGGCGCAATTAGCCGTGTTGGCGGGGTATGCGGTGGGGGTGCAAACGGCGGGGAACAGCGATGGGACGCAACCGTTACACTACGCGGGGGTGGCGATGGACACCGCACTCACGGCGATTGCGACCAGCTTGGCGGCGGTGGCGCAAAAAGGGGGGCCTGTAGCCGCCGAGTGCGCGTGAAATTAGCCCGGTTACAGGCGATCGTGGCCTTGCGCGAGCAGGAGCGGGCGCGGCTGGACAGTGCGCAGCGGATGCAGCGGTGGGTGCTGGAGGCCGAAGCGCTCTTGGCCGGCACGGCCTTGCTGCCGGAGGAACGGACGCCGGAGCGGATTGGGGTCCAGTATGATCGCTGGTGCGCGGACCTGCTGG
>JBBSAN010000807.1:0-3575 GCA_038252265.1 Chloroflexia bacterium | reverse complement strand
CTGTCATCCTGAGCGCAGCGAAGGATCTTGGTGGGCCGCCCGATCGTCAGGAAAGATCGCGATCGTGGCTGCGGCACCACGGACCGCCAACAAGATCCTTCGCTGCGCTCAGGATGACAGCGGGGGGTCAGCCCGCACCGAACGACTTTGCAACAGCCGTGTCATCGCCGCCGCCCCTATTGCCAAGCACCATAATTGGTGCTATATTCTTAAGCAGGAGGCGTCCCTCGCGTTGCCGCAGCCTTCGTCTTTCCCCGCTCTATCCTGCCCCCTGTGGATCACATTCGGCCCGACCAGGAACTGTATTGCCCCCAAACCTTATTATTGCAAACTGTAGCGCCTGCCCCTTATGCTAGAGGCGAGAGAGCAACGGAGGGGTCGCGCGCAATATGCGCCGGGGGCCGGGGGAATCTCGTTGGCTCCTGAAGACACTCAGGCAATTGCGGTACCGGTTACGCACAGGAGGTAGTGGCAGTGAAAAACATCGCAGGCACGTCGTCGGGCCTCGGGACCATGCGGGCGGGCACGGTGCGGGATGACCGCGTCTTCCCGGAAATCCGCGCCATCGCGGCATTCATAGTGGCCGTGCTGGTCGTGGCCTTTGTGATCCTCTATTTTCTTCCCAGCCAGACCGGGGATTTCTTCGCCTGGCCGATCAAACCGAACATGACGCCGATGCTGATGGGCGCGGGCTACATCAGCGGAGCCTGGTTCTTCGTCCGGGCCATTTTCGCCCCGCGCTGGCACTGGTTCGGCAACGGCTTTCTCGCCATCAGCACCTTCGTCTGGTTCATGGGGCTGGCAACGTTCCTGCACCTCGACAAGTTCACCCCGGGCCATATCTCGTTCTACGCCTGGCTGATCCTCTACGTGGTTACGCCGTTCCTCATCCCGTTCCTCTGGTACCGCAACCGGGTGACGGACCCCGGCACCCCCGACCCCGGCGATCTGGTCGTGCCCACCCCGGTGCGCCAGCTTGACGGCGTGGTCGGGACCGGGATGCTCGCCATCGCCGTGGGCTTGTTCCTGCTGCCGTTCGCCGGGGCCGACGCGCTCAAGATCTGGCCCTGGACCGTCACCCCGTTGACCATGCAAGTGATCGGGGGCTGGTTCGCCCTGCCGGGGGTGGTCGGGCTGGTGCTCGCGCGCGATTCGCGCTGGAGTTCCTGGCGGATCATGCTGGAGAGCCAGGTGATCGCCCTGCTCTTGATCCTGGTAGCCGCCGTCATCAACTGGAACCTGTTCAACACCGGCAACGTGCTGACCTGGGTCTTTGTCGGAGGCCTCAGCCTGCTGCTGATCTCGGTCGCCGCGCTATACGTCATTATGGAATCGCGCCGCCGCGCCGCCCTCGCCGCCTAGCGCAGCATCGCCCCGGTACAAACGCAGCCCGCCCGGTCGTTCTGACCGGGCGGGCTGCGCTTATTGATCAGCAGCGGGTCGCCTCTAGCAGGCCGGATCGGCAGCAAATCAGTACCTCGTGTCCGGCAAGCACCATCATCTGTTGCAGCATAAGGCACAAACTGGGATCGTCGTCCACCACCACGATGCGCGCAATCCCTGCCGCCAGGGCCACGGCGGGGACCAGTGCGGGCGGGGCGCACGGGGGGGGGGGGAGGCGGCGCAGCGACGGCAGGGAGGGTTACGGTAAAAGTGGTACCCTGGCCCGGCACCGAGGCGACGCCAATCGTGCCGCCGTGGTGCTCGATACTATCCTGGACCACGAGCAGTCCCAACCCGGTGCCCGATACTTTGGTGGTGAAGAACGGTTCGAAGGCGCGTTCCTGTGTAGCCGCATCCATGCCGATCCCGGTATCGCATACGGTGAGTACCACCTGCGTGTCCTGTCGCGCGGCGTTGATGGTGAGTTGGCCCCCATCGGGCATCGCTTCCACGGCATTATGGATCAAGTTTGTGATCACTTCGCGCAGTTCGGTGGCATCACCCAGGACACCCAGCCCCGGCGCCACTTGCTCGTGCAGGGTCAGGACGACCCCTTTAGCCACCGGGAGCAGCTTCCAGCGCGGCTGGGTCAGAACTATCGCATCCGCGATCACCTCGCTCAGCGCCACGGGAGCCAACACGCTCGCGGCCCGCAGCCGGGAGAACGCCTGGATCCGGTGAACGACGTTGGCCCCGTCCTCCACGGCGCGCTGGATGACGTGCAGGGTTGCTTGCGGCCCCGGCTCATGGATCTCGCTTTCCAGCAGATCAAGCCGCCCCATGATCCCGGCCAGGATGTTGTTGAATTCGTGGGCCACCCAGGCGGCCACCCGACCCAGCGCGCCCAACCGCTCGGCGGCGCGCACCCGGGCCGCCATCGCCCGCCGCCCGGTGATGTCGTGCTGGATCAGCATCCAGTGGGTGATAGTGTCGGCCTCGTTGCGAACCGGGGTGATATACCACTCGGCCAGGTATTCACTGCCGTCTTTGCGGTATTGGATCCGCTCGCCCTGCGCCGGGCGCCCGTCCGCCATCTGGGCATAGATCTGCGCAATCACGGTAGGGTCCGTCTCCGGACCTTGCAGCAGGTGGGGGTACTGCGCCAGCACTTCGTCCGGGCTATAGCCGGTCAGACGGGTAAACGCCGGATTGACAAACACAACGTGCGGGCTAGTCAGGTCGGGCGCGGTGCTAACCAGGGTGATCGCCTCGCTGGCGTGCTGCATGGCGGCCCCCAACAAGCGCAGTTGAGCGGCGGCCTGTTTCTGCTCGGTCACATCACGCGTCAGCACCAGCACGCATGGCTCCCCGGCGAGATCGATCAGCTCCGCCGAGATGAGGCCCTGGCGAAGCTCACCAGTGGTGCGGTTGAACAAGATTTCAAAATCGCGCACCGATCCTTGCGCGTATAACCACGCGATCAGATGGTCCCGCTCCGCCGGATCATGCCAGATATTGAGGTCCAGCATGGACCGCCCGATCACGGCGTCGCGCTGATAACTACCCATCCGCAGCCAGCTATCGTTGACATCCACAATCGTGCCATCACGGATCCGGGTGATGCTGATGGCATCGGGAGTCGCGCGGAACGCCTTGGCGAACCGTTCCTCCGACACCCGCAAAGCGGCTTCCGCCCGCGTCCGCGCCGTAATATCAATGCCGATCCGCAGCAGGCAGGGATCGCCCTGGAGATCGATGATGGACGAGGAGATGTTCACCCGGTGGAGTTTGCCCGACCGCGCCCGGAAGCTCACCTCCAGGTCACGCACGGTTCCCTGCTCGCGTAGCTGCGTGAGCAGCCGCGCCTGCTCTTCCGCATCGGGCCACAGGCCTAGCTCGGTGGTCGTCTGGCCCAGCGCTTCTTGCCGGCTGTAGCCGGAGATCCGCTCCCAGACGGCATTCACATCGATCACACGCCCATCGTCCAGGCGGCTGATATCGACCATATAGGGGCTGGCCCGGAAGGCCGTAGCCAAACCGTTCTTCTGACGCGCGCAGGGCTTCCTCGGTCTGCTTGCGCGCGGTGATGTCGCGCTGGATCGCCAGGGCACACAGCGCCCCATCCAGCGCGATCAGCTCGACCGACAACAGGCCATTGCGCACCTCGCCCGACTTCCCTTGAAACACCACTT
>JBBSAN010000806.1:0-3578 GCA_038252265.1 Chloroflexia bacterium | reverse complement strand
GATCGGGCAGTTGCCGGGTGAAGGGGAGCATGGTAAAGTTCATGGCAGCACCTTTCTGTGGGGGATAGGGTACGAGATACCGCTATCGTACCGCAGAAAGGTGCTGTTTGCGAGGTCTACGGACTTTGCATCAGCCGTGACTGACCCCTCGTTCCGCTTGCGACTACGGGGGAATCGTGTTACAATTACCGCACGGCCAGGCTAGGGCCGTCTTTGGCTTGCATTCCGCTTATTTATCGTCGTTGGTTCTATTCGCCGTAAGGGACGCGAGAGTCGCCCGCCGCCACACTAGCTAGGAGAATTTGCGTTTGCCTCCCTTCTTCCGCCGCCATTGGGTCTCCTTGACCCTCCTCGTGATTTTGCTGACTGCCGGGTGGATGCGTCTCAATGGGCGCAACTGGGACGGCGGCACAGACTGGCACCCCGATGAGCGCCATGTGGTCTTTGACGGGACGATGGCGAACCTGAACTGGCCGCCCGGTACCACGTTCAACCAGTTATTGGATGCCTGGCACAGCCCGATCAACCCCCGCATGAATCACCAGTCGCCGGGAACCGCTGCCGCCTGGGTCTACGGCACGTTGCCGGTCTACATCGTCAAGCTGGTGTCCTGGGGGGCCAGTCTGGCCGCCGACGGGATCAACACTCTGGCGGGCGCGTACATCCCCGGCACTCATGTCTTTGCGACGGGCAAGCAGATCACGATTCCGGGGGGGCAAATCATCCCGCAGTGGGACGGGAAGATCCCATCGGGGAATTATTACCTGGACGGGGCGGGGGTGTTCCAGAGCGGGCGAACAATGGCAAACCTGTTCGACCTGTTCACGGTCTTCCTGGTCTTCCTCATCGGGCGGCGGCTCTATGGGCCGAACGCCGGGCTGCTGGCGGCGGCCTTCTCCGCGTTCGCGGTCACCCAGATCCAGATCTCCAATTTCTTTATTGTCGAGCCATTCCTGGTCACCTTTATGACCGGGATGTTGTATTTTAGTGTGGTCTTGATGCAGCGGCCCGGAGTCTGGCCCGCATTGGGGGCCGGACTGTGCCTGGGCTTTGCCCTGGCCTGCAAGGTCAGCGTGGTGCCGCTGGGGCTGGTCATCGTCGTCGCGCTGATTCTGCGCGCCGCCTCGCGCAAGCACACCCGCCGCCTGGGCCCCGATCCCGCCGTGGCCGACCCGGTGGGCCTGCGCCCGGCAGACCGGGCCGAACGGGAGCGTGGCTTTGGCGGGGCGCTCGTCCGACTGCTGCCGCTCTTGCTAATCGCGATTATTGCTACTGTCGTCGCCTTCTTCGTGGGCGATCCCTACGCCTTCTTGCAGTGGAACCACCCGCCCGATTTTGACCTGGCCCGCCTGAGCCAGGGGATGCGCGCCTACCTGGACGGACTCGGCAACGAATATTTACGCCAGCTTTTGATCGAGGCCGACAACCAGAGCGGGGTGGCCGATGTGCCGTTCACCCGCCAGTTTATCGGCACAATCCCCGGCGTTTATCACCTGCAACAGGTGGTGCAGTGGGGCATGGGACCGGCCAGCGGGCTGGTGGCGTTGGCGGCGATGTTCTGGGGCCTGTGGCGGGCGATTCGGGGCCGGGCCGCCGAACTCTTGCTCCTCAGCGCCAGTGTCGTCTACTTCGCCACGATCGCCACGCTGGAAGCCAAGTGGCCGCGCTATATGCTGCCGATCGTGCCCTACCTGTGCGTGCTGGCGGCGGGGCTGCTGGTCGCCGGGCTGGCCTGGAGTCGCCGGGCCGGGCTGGTCGAAAAGACCGATGAATGGGCCCGCGCCGCCAGCATCCGCGGCCAGGAGTACCGTGAGTCGCTGGGTACCGTGGTGCGGCGCTGGACCTTCCCGGTGATCACCACCGTCGCCGTGCTGGGCAGCCTGGGCTGGGCCGTCGCCTGGCAGAGCATCTACAGCCAGCCGTTCAGCGCCGTGCAATCGGCCCGCTGGATCGCCGACAATGTGCCGAGTGGGGCCGTGCTGGGGCAAGAAAGTTGGGACGAGACCCAACCCATCGGCCTCGTCAACGGCCAGCGTCCGGCAGCGCAGCAGGTCAGCTACGGCGGCACCAGCTTCGACATGTACAACGACCGGCCCAGCCCAGCCGAGTTCGAATTCATTAAGGGGCTGCTCCAACAGACCGATTATATTGTTGAGAATTCCAACCGGATCTACAAGACGATCCCCAAGCTGCCCTGGCGCTACCCGGTGCAGACCAGGTATTACGAGCTGCTGTTCCAGGAGAAGCTGGGCTTCAAACTGGTCCACACCAGCCAGGTCGCGCCCTCGATCTTCGGGATCACCATTGACGACCAGAGTGCGGACGAGAGCTACACCGTCTACGATCATCCGAAGATCTACATCTTCCAGAAGACGAGCGACCTGTCGGACGACGAGCTAGCCACGCTGTTCGGCAAATCGGTGGAGAAGCCGAGCCTGTCGGTGCGGCACGCGGCCAACCCCTACGACAAGTCGCTGATGCTCGATCAACCGGTCGGGCAGACGATGGCCCTGGGCGATTACAACTGGAACCCCATCGCCCAGAATCAATGGGTCGGGCTACTCTTGTGGCTGCTGGTGCTGGAGGGCTTCGGGCTGCTGGCCTGGCCGCTGGTCGCCGTGGTCTGCCGCCGCCTACCCGACCGGGGCTACCCGCTGGCGAAGATCACCGGCCTGCTGGTGGTGTCGTGGTTGACGTGGCTGGCGGCCAGCGCCCAGCTCCTGCCGTTCACCGTCTGGAGCATCGGCGTGGCGACGGTGCTGCTGGGGCTGCTCAGCCTGGTCCTCTGGCGGCGCATGGCGGGCGAGTTGGGGTCGTTCCTCCGCACCCATGCCCGGCTGGTGCTGGGCTGGGAGGCGCTCTTCCTGGGGGCCTTCGCCTTCTTCACCATCGTCCGCATCTTCAACCCCGACCTGTGGCAGCCCTGGCAGGGCGGCGAGAAGCCGATGGAGTTCGCCTTCCTCAACGGCATCCTCCGCAGCCCGTACATGCCGCCCATCGACTCGTTCTTCGCTGGCGGCTATATCAACTACTATTATTACGGCCAGTTCATGGTCGCCCTGCTGATCAAGTTTGTCGGGCTGGACTCGGCGGTGGGCTACAACCTGGCGATCCCGACCTTCTACGCGATGGTCGCCGTGGGCGCGGCCTGCGTGGTCTACAACTGCGTGACGCTGGTTCAGCGGGCGCGGGGCTGGAAGGCCCCGGCCAGCGGCACGGCGTTCGGTTTTGGGCTGCTGGGATCGTTCCTGCTGATCGGTATCGGCAACCTGGCCGGGGCGGGGCTGTACATCTCGTCGGCCTTCCCCACGCTGGCGGCGGCGGTGTTGCCGATCCTGGTCAAGCTGAACCTGCTCAGTGCCAACTTCACCAACGCCGCACCGGGCAGCGCCTATAACTTCTGGACGCCCAGCCGGGTGATCGACACGGTCGCACCCAATCAGACGACGATCAACGAGTTCCCTTTCTGGACCTTCCTCTTTGCCGACCTCCACCCGCACCTGATCAGCCTGGCCTTCACCATCCTGGCGGCGGCGCTGGCGCTGAACCTGATGCTGGGCGCGTGGCGCTGGCCGGTG
>JBBSAN010000805.1:0-3595 GCA_038252265.1 Chloroflexia bacterium | reverse complement strand
GGCCCTGCCGCTGTGGTGCGCTACAGGGGGTGGCCATCGGGAACCGGGGATTGCTGTGGGGGCGGACCCAAAACCGCCCGTGACGCCCAGACGATCCCCGCTTCCTGGTGGTCTGCCCCTGGAGAAGGAGCTACGATCCAGCAGTGTTGGTGCCGCCGCTGCCAAGCGTGGGTGAGGGCGCAGTACATCGAGACGGACTATGTGCGTGGCGGGGAATGCCGCAGCTGTGAGCTGTGGGCTACGCTCCAGCGCGCACCGCCCTCACCACCCACAAAGAAGGCCCAAGCATGACGCAGCGTGATCCCACCCGCTCCGCCCGCGTGGTCATCACGACCACGCGCAACCGGCGCGCCAAGCGGTTCCCGTTGTTCGAGCAGGCCGGGATCGCCGACCAGGTGGAGCCGTTGCCCACCGTCGCCGAGGTACTGGCGAAGCGGGATCGGAGTCAGGCCATCGCCCACGCCTGCGCGGCGGCGCGGATTGCGTATCGGGAGCGCGCCATTGCCCATTGGCGCGCCGTGTACGAGGAACTCCTTGGCCCGGTGCCGCCGTTGCCCGCTGACATCGCCGAGCGTCCCGACTACTGGGTCGATCACTGGGCTTGCACCATCGCCGATACACTGGGGGTGCCGCGCATGGAGTTGTACGAGCACTATGCGCTGCCGCGCCCAACCAATCAGGAGATACTGGAGACCCTGGGTTGCGCAAACCCATCACCGCTGAACCAACGCGCGACCTAGTAACCTGTGATGTGACCCATCCGCCGATCAGCCCCTTCGGGGGCGAACCGCTGACGTGGCCGAGGCCCACGAACGTTACAGTCGCCCGGGGCGGCGACCTGCTAGGCACCGATATAGCAACCTTGACAACGCGTGTCGAGCATGTACAACTTTAATCTTTCATCAACACGGTTTACCAGATAGCCTCAAAAACATGCCGTCAATGACCAGGGAAAAAGGATTGGCTAGTAAGAAGGTGGGAAGGCGTGTCCAGAGCATAAATCCCAGCGGCTTGAAATCGAGTAAACGGGGGTCGCTTTCCGCACGCCGCCCCTTCGCCACCCATCTATTGATGACGACACGCGACCGCTGTCGCGGGCTAGCCAAAAGGACCAACCATGCTGCCTAACCTCTTATCTGCGCCGTTAGGGATTTCGTGCGTCGGGGCAGAGACCGCGCCGCCTTTGTACGTCGCCATCTGGCGGATGGGTAATACCTACCGGGTTTTTGGCCCGGCCGATCGACACACAGCAGCACGTGCGGTATCCAACGCCGGGAGCGACATCCTCCCGGCGAGCGATCAGCCCCGCAACCCCGGCCAGCACGACCCAGCCCCGCAGACCCCGCTCAACACGCGCCATCGGCATGATGCCGGGCATGGGGCGGACCAGGATCTGGTCCTCGCCCCGCTTGAGCCGCTGCCCGGCCCGCCGTTAGGCGCCGGACAGCCCGTCTATTATTACACGCACCGTGGTGCCCAGCAGCACTTCACCCAGGCCATCGTTGAGAAGGTTACCCGGCAGCACGTACGGATCGTACTGGGCGGGAGTACAGCAGCACGGCGGACGGTCGCTTGCCAGCACGTCTATCCGTTCCTCAGTCTTGTGGAAACGGATGCTCGCTGGGACGGACAACCGTTCCTGATCCATCCGGAGCGACACCGCGTGATCGCCGGAGCGGATGTCCGCTGGCCGCTACCGGGCCCCGGCGGGCCACGCCGCGTGTACGCAATCCTGACCTGGGCTCCGGACCAGGTCGCGACGCTTCTCGACCACCTCCCGACCCTGATTCGCCGATCCGTCAGTCCGCTGCCCGCCACCGAAGCGGCCTTGCCCGGCCCGGGCCGGGCAGCGTGAAAGGCGCGGACGCGGGGCGTGGGACCCGTGGCTGGGGGGCGGACGTTTGGTCCAGATCCAACCCCTAAATGCAACCCCCCCCTAGCAGGGGGGGTCAAAGGAAACGACAATGATCGAGTTGGATCAGCAGGGCCTGCCAAACATCGCCTGCACCGAGTTTATCGTATGCCCGCCGCGCGACATTCGTCCGCAGCAGGTAGGGGCCGGGTATGATGCGCCGAGTCACCTCCGATCACCCTTGACGCCCGCTAGGGTTACCAGTACCCATACCGGTTCACTAAGCAGCGGGGGCACCTCCCCTACCCCCTGCGGTCGCCCGGAATATTCCGTAGCTTCCCCATTTAGCAACCAGTAGCAGGCCCCTGATCACCGGGGCCTACTAGCGTGACCACCCTGGCAGGCAGATCGGCCTGTTCTCCGTTGGATCGCGCAGGCGCAGCGACGGCCAGCGGCGGGGCGGCCGCCCGTTGCAGCCGTGCGGCCTGTAAGCGGGCGTTGAGTGCCGTCAGTTGCGCGCGTACGGCGATCAACTGGCTCAAGCAAGCCAGCGCGGTCGGGGATGGGGAGGTAGAATATGCCTCCGCTAATTCGACGGTGGCACCGCCCTCCGTATAGTGCGTGACCATTCCGGAGGGCGCGTCGCCGGACGGCACCACCGCCTGCCCGCTGAGGGCGGTGGCGCGAATATGCACGGTCGCTCCGGCCCCGGCGACCGGGTCCACCGCGATGCTAACAGCCACACCCCAGTAGCTTACAGTCGTTGTTGCAGTTCCCCCACCCAGGGGAGCCGATACAGGCCGGGACGCGCCAGGATCAGCCGATCCGCTCCCCAGAGGGGTCGTCCGGATGGGGGGTACACCTGTATTAAGCAGAGGCATCCAGCAACTCCTTTCCAAGATAGGCAAATATTTAGTGCAGCACCAGGGGCCAGGCCCGTTTGCCTGCCCCCAGCCGCCGCAGCATCAACAGGAGCCAGGCGACTTCGGCGGCCGACGCCTGAGTGGCAATATAGGGGATCAGGCGGTGCGCGGGCGGCCAGGTGACCGGCTGCTGCCACCCGGCGGCCAGTAACGCCGGACCAATATGGCGGCGGAACACCGGCCAGCATTGCGCGATAGAGTACGCCAACTCCAGACGCAGCGCCGTGCTGGTCAGGGCGGACTGCGCCTGGGTGATCAACAACCGGAAGTCGGGGCCAGCCACGCGGTGCAGTACCCAGACGCCAAAATGCAGAGCGGCATGCGCCTGAGGCGTCAGGGGACTGGTAGGCTGGCGGGGGGGGATCGCCAGCACTTGGCGCGGGGCCAGGGCCAGGGGCACCAGCGCGGTGAGCGCTGGATCCGCCTGCCCCAGATCGTCGGCAGGGACCGGGAATCGACGCGCGGGGGTCCGGTACGAGCGGCGGCTCATGGAAGCACCTCCGCAGGGACCGCCGGATCCGGCGGCAGCACAACCCGAGCCAGCTCCGTCAGCCGCGTGATTTCCGCCGTGTTGACCACCAGCCGTCCGCCGTCCGCCTCGATCAGCAGGCCCGCGGCCAGCAGCGCCCGTGCTGCCGCCCGGATCCGGGTGCGGGTGGATTTGCCTGGAACGCCTTTGCCCTCGGCAATTTCGTCTGGGTGTAACGGGGTGGTCTGGCAGGCGGTGAACACCAGGGCCAAGTAGCGATCAGCATGGTCGGCGGCTCGTGCCTGGCGCTCGGCCTGGCCCAGACGCGCCGCCACGGCCGGTATGATCCGT
>JBBSAN010000804.1:0-3596 GCA_038252265.1 Chloroflexia bacterium | reverse complement strand
CTTGGCGGTGCTGTTCGTGGGTCACCTCCGGGGGGAGACGACCAACCGCGGCGTGGCCCCCGCCGCCCTGGACGCGCTGGCCGTGGCCGTGCGCGCCGCCCCGCACCTCGCGCCACGCGGGCTGATGACCATCGCCCCGTTTACGGCGACCGCGCCGGAGTTGCGCCGCCTGTTCGCCCGGCTGCGCGAGCTGCGCGACGGATTGGCCGCCCGTGACCCGCAGGCCGGGTGGACGGCGCTCAGCATGGGCATGAGCGGCGACTACGAACCGGCGATTATGGAAGGGGCCACCGAAGTGCGCCTGGGCACGGCGCTGTTCGGCCCACGATTATGAGCAATGAGCAATGAGCAATGAGCAATGAGCAATGAGCAATGAGCAATGAATGCTGAGAAGCGCATGATACGTGACGCGTGATGTGTGAGACATTAGCCTGATCCCTGACCCCTGACCCCTGCGTACATGACTGACAACCACGACAACACACTCCCCCGCCTGGATGCGGCGTTTGCCAAAGCAGGCCACCGGCTCTATCTCGTCGGCGGCGCGGTGCGCGACAGCCTACGCGGCTGGCAGCACACCGGCGACTCGGACCTGGCAACGGCGGCCAGCCCCACCGAGGTCAAGAGCATCCTCACTCGCGCCCGGCTGGGCAGCCTCTATGCCGTGGGCGAGAAGTTTGGCACTATTGGGCTAGCCAGCAACGACCGGATCTACGAGATCACCACCTTCCGCGCCGCGCCCGAATCGCCGCCACCGGGGGCCGAGGACGTGCCCGCCGACCTGTACGGCGACCTGCTGCACCGCGACTTCACCATCAACGCGATGGCCCGCGACCTGCGAACCGATCAACTCTATGATCCGTTCGGCGGGCAGACCGACCTCCAGGCCGGAATCATCCGGGGCGTGGGCGAGGCGGCGGCGCGTTTCCTCGAAGACCCGCTGCGGCTCTTGCGCGCCGTGCGGCTGGCGACGCAGTTCGGCTTCACCGTCGAGGCCAACACGCAGGCGGCGATGCGCGAATGCGCCCCCCGGCTGGAAGGGGTAGCCCGCGAACGGGTGGCCCAGGAGCTGAACAAGATGTTCGTGGCCGAAAAAGCGTCGCCCGGCATCCGCCTGATCGATACGAGTGGCTTGCTCCCCTACACCCTGCCCGAAATCCTGCCGATGCACGGCATGGAACAGGGGCCGGTCCATTACAAGGATGTCTACGAACACACCCTGCTGGTGCTGGACCGCACCGCCCCCGACCTGATCCTGCGCTGGGCGGCGCTGCTGCACGACATCGCCAAGCCGCGCACTTATAGCGTGCAGAACGGTGAAGTCCACTTCTTCGGCCACGAGGTCATCGGCGCGCACATGGCCCGCGACATCCTGACCCGCCTGCGCCAGCCCGCCGACCTGATCGATCAGGTGCGGCAACTGGTCGAGCAACACCTGCGGATCGGCCTCTACGACCCCGGCTGGACCGACGGGGCGGTGCGCCGCTTTATCCGCGAGACGGTGCCGGTGACCGAGCGGCTGTTCGCCCTCTCCCGCGCCGACGTGACCACGGCCAACCCACGCAAGGTGCGGGAAGCCGTGGCCCGCGCCGATACCCTGCTGGCCCGCTGCGAAGCCCTGCTGGCCCAGGAAGAGGTCGCCAAGATCCAGAGTCCGCTCGATGGCAACGACCTGATGGCGATGTTCAGCCGCCCGCCCGGCCCCTGGATCCGCGACGTGAAAGACTACCTCCTCAACCTCGTCCTCGACGGCGCGCTGGCCCAGGAGGACAAAGAGCAGGCCGCCACCCTCGCCCGCGCCTTCGTCGCCGCCCGCGCCCCCGCGCCCCCGGCGTAGCCGCACTTCGCCAGGCGCGGCAGATCAGCCCCGGAGGGGCGACAGACGATAGCCCACGGCGTGAGCCGCGCAGGGAAGCCCCCGAATCCGTTAGCCCCGGAGGGACGGCAGAACAAGGATCGGCACACCGACATCCTCTGCCGCCCCTACCGGGGCTATTCATGTTAACCAGCCCGTTACCGCACGGCTTGCGCCGTGGGCTACCCTCTGTCGCCCCTGCCGGGGCTATTTGGTCTAACCCGACCATTTTCCCCACGGTGCCAACCGTGGGCTACCCTCTGCCGCCCCTGCCGGGGCTGGCACCTTACTTCCCTGCCCAGGTCACCCATCACGTTTCACCCATCACCGGTCGGAGCCGGGAAGCGCCGATCACGCCCACCTCGGCACCCGCAATTCACACGGGGAACCTCCTCCCCGCGCCCGGTGTATAAGCTATACCACGACGGATCAGCCAGCCGCCACACCTTTTAATCCAATTCCAAGACGTGTCTCACGCCGGGTTAATCTTTAGCTGGTACAATTACAAGGGCAAAGTCTGACGGGCTGCGGACGGAACAATGAACGTCTGATATGTAGCCTCCCCGCGTATAGTCTAGCAGGGCCTGTTCGCTGCATAAAGGAGAAGGATCATTGAGCCGTCAAGAACCATCGAAAATATCTAGCCTGCTTACCCGGCGCACCATCCCCGGCGGGGTCATCCTGCCGCTGCGCCTGTTCCTGGGCCTCAGCTTTCTGAGCGCCGGATTCGATAAACTGACCGATCCCGGTTATCTGGATCCGAGCGCCCGTAATTATATCGGCCAGCAGATTGCCAACATGGCCCCCGGCACCCCGCTGGAGGGCTTTCTGACCAACGTCGCCGCGCCCAACGCCACGCTCTTCGGGGTGATGACGATGGGCGGCGAGTTCTGTATCGGCATTGCGGTGTTGTTGGGGCTGCTGACGCGCTTCAGCGCCGTTATGGGGCTGTTGCTGAACCTGACCTTCTTCCTGTCGGCCACCTGGGATGTGCGCCCGTTCTACTTCGGGGCCGACCTGCCCTATGTGGTCGCCTGGCTGACGCTGGTCCTGGCCGGATCAGGGCCGTTCGCACTTGATGAGCGTGTGGCCCAGTGGTGGGCGGCGCGGGTGTTGACGACCGGGAGCCGAGGCCGTGCCCCGGTGATCGAAGCCAGCGGCACCGTGCTCACCCGGCGCGCCTTCCTCAGCCTGGGCGCTACCGGGTTGGCCGCCGTGATCCTGGCCGGGAGCGGCCTGGGCTGGGGGCTGTTGCACCCCCGCCGCAGTGTCGCGGGCGGCCCTGCGGTCAGCCCAACCCCCAATCCGCCGGTAGCGGCGCTGCCGCCGACCCTGGCCCCGGTGCCGCCGACCGATACCGTCGTGCCGCCCGCGGACACCGCGCCGCCCACCGATGGTCCGGCAGACGCGCCGACCGCTCAGCCAGGGGATCAGGCGACGGCAGAACCCCCGACCGCCGAGCCACCCGCCGCCGAGCCGCCCACCGCCGAGCCGCCTACTGCCGTGCCGGTTCAGGCATCAGGCCCTTTGCTGGCCGCGCCGGGTTCCTTAGCCACAGGGAAGGCACTGGAGTTCACATTGCCGTCGGGCGACCCTGCGGTGCTCGTCCACACCCAGGCGGGCTACAGCGCTTATGTCGCGATCTGCACGCACGATGGCTGCCAGGTCCTTCCCACCACCACCGGCCAGCTCGGCTGCCCCTGCCACGGTGCCCGCTTTGATCCCGCCGCGAACGGGGCGG